>CBETNY010000242.1:0-3715 GCA_965537275.1 uncultured bacterium
AAATCCTTATCGATAGAAGCTTTCCGGAAGATCACCTGCCTACACGCAAACCCAGTACCGGCATGCTAACGCATTATTTAAACGGTCAATACGATTTACAAAACGCTTTTGTCATAGGCGACCGGATGAGCGATATGCAACTGGCCAAAAACCTGGGATGCCAAGGCATTCTGTTGAGAGACAGTGCTGTTTCTGAAGCAGAAAGTAAAAACATCGCTTTAAAAACCACCTCATGGAAAGCCATTTACGAATTTTTATCTTCACGGCAGCGGACGGTTACGGTTCAAAGAAAAACCCATGAAACCGATATCCGCCTCACCCTGAACCTCGATGGACAAGGAAAAGCAGACATCCAAACCGGACTGGGCTTTTTTGATCATATGCTTGAGCAACTAAGCCGGCACGGAGCCATCGACATTGAGCTACGGGTTCAGGGAGACCTGCAGGTGGATGAACACCACAGCATTGAAGACACTGCACTGGTTTTGGGGCAAGCCTTCCGTGAAGCCCTCGGAAACAAACAAGGCATCAGCCGGTACGGATTCTATGTTCCCATGGATGACAGCCTTGCGCAGGTTGTGGTCGACTTTGGCGGACGCAACTGGATTGAATGGGAGGCAGATTTTAAAAGAGAAAAAATAGGTGCCATGCCCACAGAGATGTTTTTTCACTTTTTTAAATCCTTTAGCGATGCGGCGCAATGCAATCTTCACATCAAAGCCAGCGGCACCAACGAACATCATAAAATTGAAGCCATTTTTAAAGCCTTCGCCCGGGCCCTCCGCATGGCCGTCAGCCGCGACGGGAACAGCCGCGTTTTACCAAGTACCAAAGGGAGCCTGTAATTCAACCTTGCAGCTTCGAAAACAGAAAAAAGTTAAGCACACAATGAATCAACCATTTAAAAACAGAATCAAATGAAGATTGCCATCATTGATTACGGAGCAGGAAATGTAAAATCGGTTCAGTTTGCCCTGGAACGGTTGGGATACCAGGGCATACTTACCGCTGCAGCGGAAGAAATTCAGCAGGCTGATAAAGTCATTTTTCCGGGCGTGGGCGAAGCCGGAAGTGCCATGGACGCTTTGCGAAAAAAGGGACTCGACAAGGTTATTCCCGGTCTCAAACAACCCGTTTTGGGAATTTGCCTGGGCATGCAATTGATGTGTAACCACTCGACCGAAGGAGATACCGACGGACTGGCTATTTTCCCGCTGGAGGCCAAAGCCTTTCCCCGTCCTTTAAAAATCCCACATGTGGGTTGGAACCAAATAGAATCGCTCAAAACAGAACTCTTTAGCGGAGTGGTCGAAAAATCCTTCACTTATTTTGTCCACAGTTATTACGTCCCCGATTCTCCATTCACCATCGCTGCCAGCCATTATGGTTTCAGGTTTTCGGCTGCGCTGGCAAAAGACAATTTCTATGCTTGCCAATTTCACCCTGAGAAAAGCAGCAGTACGGGTGAACAAATCTTGAAAAACTTTTTGAAGTGTTAAAAGGCCATTCGGTTTGCAAAAACTAATAAATCATTAAATTACATAATTATCAACAGATGAAAATTATACCTGCCATCGACATCATTAACGGAAAATGTGTCCGGCTAGTACAGGGCAATTTTTCCAACAAGACGGTTTACGACAAAGACCCGGTAGATTATGCCAAAGCTTTGGAAGACCGGGGATTCACGCACTTGCATTTGGTCGATCTCGACGGTGCAAAAAAGGGAACGCCCGTCAACTTAAAAATTGTGGAACAGATATGTCACCAAACCCGCCTCCGGATTGATTTTGGAGGAGGAGTAAAAGATACCGAAACCGCCAGACAGGTTTTTAACACCGGCATCAGCCAAATTACGGCAGGAAGTATCGCCGTCAGAGACCCGGAAATGGTCTTAAAATGGCTCCGGATTTTTGGTCCGTCGCGCATCCTTCTCGGTGCCGATGTGAAAGAGGAAAAAATTTACATTGACGGATGGAAAACCGATACAGGAATCGACCTTTTTTCTTTTTTACAACAATATCTGGAATCAGGCATACAAACGGTGATTTGTACCGACATCAGCCGCGATGGATTGTTGCAGGGTAGTGCAGTAGATTTATACAGGAAAATTTTGCTTCAATTTCCACAGGTAAAACTCATTGCTTCAGGAGGCGTAAACAGCCAATCGGACCTTCAACGCCTCGAAAAAGTAGGGTTGGCCGGGGCCATTGTCGGAAAAGCCCTTCTCGAAAATAAAATTAAGTTCAATTAAACAAACCATCGTGCTTACAAAAAGAATCATCCCCTGCCTCGACATTAAAAATGGCAGAACGGTCAAAGGGACTCACTTTGTCGCTTTAAAAGATGCCGGTGACCCCGTCGCCCTGGCACGCATTTATTCGGAACAAGGAGCCGACGAATTGGTGTTTCTCGACATTACCGCTACCACCGACCGCCGGAAAACCCTGGCCACACTGGTAGAAAAAATTGCCCGTGAAATTAATATCCCCTTTACCGTTGGCGGCGGCATCGCCACGGTGGAAGATGTACAAATCCTGCTAAAAGCAGGAGCCGATAAGGTTTCCATAAATTCAGCCGCTGTTTCCCGGCCCGCCATCATTGGTGAAATGGCTCAAAAATTTGGCAGCCAATGTATCGTATTGGCCATTGATGCCAATCTGCTGGACGGCGAATGGAAAGTATTCACCCACGGCGGCCGAAAACCCACCGACCTCAACTTATTTCAATGGGCCAGGCAGGGAGAGCAACTGGGTGCAGGTGAAATTTTATTCACCGCCATGACCCGCGACGGAACCAAAGACGGGTTTGAAATTGAAGCAAACAAAAAGCTTGCTGAGCAATTAAGGATTCCGGTTATTGCCTCCGGAGGCGCCGGAAAAATAGACCATTTTACCGAAGTATTTCAAAAAGCCCGGGTAGATGCAGCGTTAGCCGCCAGCATCTTCCACTATGGGGAAATCGGAATTCGGGAATTAAAACAAAGCTTACAAAAACAAAACATCAATGTCAGACTTTAAAACAAAAAACATGAATATCAATTTTGATAAAAACAATGGATTGGTGCCGGCCATCATACAAGATGCAAAAACCAAAAATGTCCTCATGTTGGGATACATGAACAAAGAATCATTAGCCAAAACACTGGAAACCAATTTAGTGACCTTTTACAGCCGCAGCCGGAAAACCTTGTGGACCAAAGGCGAAACCAGTGGCAACACTTTGCAGTTGGTCAGCATAAAACCCGATTGCGACAACGATACATTGTTGGTGGAAGTCATCCCCAGCGGGCCCGTATGTCATCTGGGAACCGATACATGCTGGGGCGCCCGAAATCAATTTCAATGCGGTTTTCTCACACAACTTGAAGAGATTATTTCCGGCCGGATAGCCAACCCTTCCGAAGCTTCCTACACCAGCCGGCTGGTACGGAAAGGCATTAACAAAGTAGCCCAAAAGGTGGGAGAAGAAGCCGTAGAAGTGGTGATTGAAGCAAAAGATGATGACGACGGACTTTTCCTCAACGAATCGGCTGACCTGCTTTATCACTTTCTCATTTTGCTCCAGGTAAAGGGATTTCGCCTGCAAGATGTGGAAGCGGTGCTGGAATCGAGGAATAAGAAAAATTAAGTGAGCAGATGACGTTGCCGGAGATAAAATCGATAACCCGGTTATTTTTGGAGGATGGAATAGTTTGCTAAATGCACGTAATTCA
>CBETNY010000243.1:0-3710 GCA_965537275.1 uncultured bacterium
AGAAGGTAAAAGCGAATTCCTGTTTTGATGCGATGATAATTGTTTTTCACTTTGTCAATAATCCCGAAGGGATTGGTTCCGGCACATCAAAAGAATAGTTCGCCACCAAAAACTGAAATTGTCTGTTTGCCCGTACCCTCTTTTTCAAATTTCCACAAGTTCATTACTTTTGCAATTTTGACAGGCAAAATATCATTTACTTAGATCGTTTTTATGCCGCAATTTTTTAAGGCCAGTCAGGTATTTTTTCTGGCCATGATAAAATATTTTTATGCTCCGATTTATGGAATTGCCATTGGCACCTATTTTTGGCCGATGTATATTTCGTTGATTTCGGGTGGTGTGCTGGCCTTTCTGATCTATTACAATATTTCTAAGATTTGGATGTTTTACCTTTCCTATTTCGGCCCTTTGATAGCCCGTGTACTGCCGGCCTCCTGGCAACAAAGTATCAAACGATACAAGGTAAAACGTCGTATTAAAAAAAGAAACCGGCCCAAATTTACGCGAAAGAACAAGATTCTCATCAAATTCCGAAAAAATTACGGAATGTGGGGAATCATTTTACTGACTCCGGTTTTTCTTTCCCTGCCGGTGGGTGCCTTTTTGCTTCGCAAATATTACCAAAACAACCGGTTGGCCATTCCACTAGCCCTTCTTTCGATTGTTGTGGAAGGTCTGATTTTATGTGTTGTTTATTGGAATCTGGCAAAAATTTAGGGCTTCCTCTTTTTTCAGAGATAAACCTTCGCAGTACCGCTATGGCGATCAACTCGTCTTTTTCAACAAAAGTTTTTCTTTTTAATTGAAAGCCAGCGTAAAAGCCAAAGAAAACCCATAGGAATTTTCGACCGACCGGCCCACAAGGTCCACGGGAAAATAAAGCACCAGGATATAAGATTTCCCTGTTTCGATGGTAACACCCGGATTAAAAGTCAGTCGATAGGTGTTTTCGGTATCATCAAAAGGGTGGTTGTAATTAAACGAAAAGCCTCCGGCAAGCTGGAGTCTTTGATTCCACAAATAATACCCCACCTCCGTATCCACGAAATAGTTGTTTGCAAGGGCAGCACCGGAAGAAAGCGTATGCTGCGCCTGTGCGTCCACATCCCACGAAAAACGCTGACTAAAGTGCCGGGTAAAGGCAAAGCCCCCGGCCAATGAAAGGGTCTTTCCATAAAACCCCGAATTCCGGTAAATTCTGTCGGACGCGTCGGAAAAGGTGGTTCCCAGAAGTAGCACCAAACCCAAATGGTCATTTTGAACCAATCCGATTTTCGAACCAAAAGAAAAACTGCTCAAATCGCCATTAATGAATGTACCCACTTCCAGTCGCTCGCCAAGTGCATAGGTAAACCGCATATTAAAACTTTTCATCAACAGACTGCGGTCCGCACCCAAATCGTACGGAACGGAATGCACACTGTGATCAAACCAATTCCGGCTGTACAGATAAGAAAACGAGGGCTCCACCTCAAGGGTATATTTGGGTAAAGTCACGGCATCATAAGTAGCCAATTTAGAAGCGGATATTCCGGCTACCTGGGCCGAAACCTCCATCCCCAAAAACATCACAAGGAAAAGTAGATATTCTTTTTTCATCCGTTTTTTTTCAGGCAAAAATAGGGTATGAGAATATTGGACACCATACCCTGTAAAAGGTATTCTTTTGCTTTAAGATGATGAACGGGATTTCACAATTATCCATAAATCTCATCCACTAACGACTGGTATTTTTTCATAACGACTTTTCGTTTGAGTTTTAAAGTCGGCGAAAGTTCACCGGTTTCGGTACTCCAGCTGTCGGGTACCAAGCGGAAGACTTTGATTTGTTCCACATGTCCCAGCTTTTTATTCAAAGTATCCACCTCCTGCTGATAGCGTTCGATGACCTTTTTCTTTTTCACAAGGTCTTCATTATCGCGATACGTCACATGATGCAAATGGCACCAATTGTGAAGAAAATTAAAGTCGGGTGAGATTAGCGCACCGGTAAAACGTTGGTTTTCGCCCACCACCATGATTTGTTCGATAAACATGGATTCTTTCATCACATTTTCAATCATTTGCGGGGCCACATACTTTCCCCCTGAAAGTTTGAAAATTTCTTTTTTCCGGTCGGTAATTCGCAGCATCCGGTATTCAGCATCGTACTCGCCGATATCACCGGTGTGGAACCATCCCTCCTCATCAAACACCTGTTTGGTTTTTTCAGGATCTTTATAATACCCCGACATTACATTGTCGCCTTTCACAAGAATTTCGCCATCATCGGCAATTTTTATGCTGATTTGTTCGGGCACATAGCCCACCCATCCAAAGCGAATGTAAGGAAAATAGGATTTGTTGGCACAAACAACCGGTGATGTTTCGGTAAGTCCATAGCCCTCCTGCACGATAATATTGGCGGCCCAAAACACCCGCGCCAAACGGGGTTGCAGTGCAGCCCCTCCCGAAATCACCCCTTTCAGCTTGCCTCCCAGGGCCTCTTGCCACTTTTTAAAGACCAGTTTGCGTGCCAGTTGCAACTGAATCGAATACCAGAAGCTTCTTTTCCTGGGATCGGGATCGTAACGATCGCCCAATTTCAGGGCCCAGAAAAATATATTGCGCTTGATCCCTTTCATTTCATGCCCTTTCAGCACAATGGTATCGTAAAGTTTCTCGAAAACCCGTGGAACGGTGATAAAGGTAACCGGATGGATTTCCTGCATGTTGGCCACAATGGTATCAATGCTTTCGGCATAGTAAATCGAGATTCCAAGCAACTGGTAAACATATTGTCCGGTACGTTCGAGTACATGACAAAGGGGAAGAAAACTCAGTGCGCGGTCACCGGTTTTCAGATTATTAACAAAATCTTTCGACATCATCACATTGCTCACCACATTGCGGTGCGAAAGCATCACCCCTTTTGACAATCCGGTGGTTCCCGAAGTATAAATCAGGGTCAACAAATCATCCTCACCAATGGAGTCGCGACGTTTTATAAGTTCCTCGCGAAAACGGGCTTCATGATCATCACCCTTTTGACAAATTTCAATCCAGTTAGCGGCTTCAGCCACTTCGTCAAAGGTATAAATCCCCTGAAGCCGGTCAATTTCATCCACAAAGTGTTTCAACCGGTGAAACAAATGTTCATCGGAGACAATGAGAAGTTTGGAATCGGAATGGGTAAGAATATGGCGGTATTCGTCGTCACTAACCGTGGGATAAATACTCACATGGACACAGCCTATTTGCGACATGCCAAAGTCCACAAAATTCCATTCGGGACGGTTGTTGCTCACGGTGGCAATTTTATCGCCCTTTTGAAAGCCCATGGCCAAAAGTCCCAGACTGAAACGATCGACATACGAACGGTATTCGGCGGTACTAAAGGTTTCCCAGGTGTCGTTTCGCTTGACAGCCAAAGCCACTTCGAGCGGATGGTCTTTTTCTGCAAAAGTAAGGAGGTCAAAGGTGCGCCGGATGGTTTTCATGGTCATAAGTTTTAATGAGTAAGTTAAATGTACTAGCAGTGATTTTAATCCTGCCACTAAGATAAACATTTTTTACTTTCTTTTCAAGAAAAACAACCATCCTTTCTTAAACACTTGTTCAACCGCTGTTTTGGTAATTCCTTTTTTTGATGCGCCGATGATCGTTTTTAACTTTTTCAATAATCCCTTCGGGATTGATTCCTACACATCAAAAGAATATTTAGCCAT
>CBETNY010000244.1:0-3699 GCA_965537275.1 uncultured bacterium
GTGGTCGTATTGCCCACGATCGATTTCACCAAAACCAATGGCAAAATTCCGGATAGTAATGGGATGAATGGGAGTAAATCCTGCAAATTGAAAGGTGTTGGGTGTGTGAAAATAGTGAATCTTAGGGCTTACCATGGCGACGTCATCGTGATTTTCGAGGACATCGACAAGGGGTTCCAAAAAATCGGGGGCTACTTCGGTATCGTTGTTAATAAAAAGTACATATTTGCCTTTACAGTGTGGAATAGCCACATTATTTCCGCCGGCAAAGCCAAGATTTTTTTCGGTTTTAATAAAATGAATGTAGGGGTATTTTTCTTTTATTATTTCCGGATGGTCGTTGGGAGAAGCATTATCCACCACAAAAATTTCCGTATTGGGATAGGAAATTTTCTTGAAGGATTCAAGAAATTCGCAGGTTACAGCCGATTGGTTATAGTTTACCGTAACCACTGATACCAGCGGTAGTTTTGTTTTTTGATTTTTCATAGATTGTTTAATCGCGTGGTTTAAATGACCAGGGGGAAATTCCTTGTTTTAAACGGGCTGCATATTCACGTTCGAGCTGCTGACCCGAGAAGATAAAAACCCAGCTTAAATAGAGCAAAACTCCGGTAGGCATCTGACCCAAAACTCCATTACCATAGGCTGCACCAATTATACCGGCGAAGCCTCCAAGCAGGGCGCCAAGCACATTGCTCAACTCTTTATTGTGTATTCGAAACAAAATAAGGTAAAACCCCTTAATCATGATATACATTAAAATAAAAAGGTGCAGGATTAATCCTACACGACCTTGCTCTGCCCAGATCTGTACATACCAACTATCGGTGGCTACGTTGGCTAAAAATCCTTGAGGTGAAAAACGTTGTCCCCAGTTACCGGCTGCACCAATACCGCCGCCAAAGGGCTTGTCGGCAAGGTAAGTAGCCAAAATTTCACGGTTATGGAGTCGTACCTGGTATGAGGCATCCTTTTCAGGGTGAAAAGCGGTACGCATTCGGGCAATAGTCGCATTACTATCGCCTATGTAAGTATATGCAAAAAACAGATAAAGGAATGCCAGGGTTACCCCTCCAAAAACAATGACTTTGACCCTTTTCGACAAGATTACAAAGGTAAGTCCCCCCAACGCGGGTACAATCATGGCACCCCGGGTTCCCGAGATCATCATTCCCCAAAACGACATGATGGACACAGTCCAAAAAAAGAGTTTATTTTTCCATCCTTTCAATGCTGCAGCAATACCGGCAAACACAATACCGGCGGCACCTTGGGCAGCTCCAAACTGGCCTGCATCACTCATAAACGAAAAAATCCGTAATTTCCCATTAACAATGTGCGTAATGGCTCCAACCGTGTCAAGCCAATATTGCTCAGCAGAATCAAGGCCGATATAATTTTGTTGAAGGCCTTTTAAAGTAGCCAGCAATGAAAAAACAGCCCAGATAATCAAAAATCCATACAGATGTCGTAATCGATTAAAGATTAGCAGTCCCAACGGAACCACCAGCAAAGGATAAAGAGACATCCCCCGCATGGCATAGAACCAAGCCGTGCGGCTTAAAGCCAGAGGATTGAAAAATTCGAGTACAGCATACGCAAACCAGATAATAAGCAAATAAACGATATCGCGGTTGATCAGTGAAAAGTCAATTTTATCGTAAAAATTCCTGAAAAATATGGCGATAATGGTTAAAACCAATAAGCCGTCAATACTCAACCCCAACGGAACTCCGGTAATATAACGGGTTAGTCCAATGGCAGTAAATGCCATGAATATCACGCTATAAATTCCCAAAATAGGATGTACAAACAGGCGATTCAGATAAATTAAAACCGGCCCCAGCAAAACAAGGGCAATGGCGACTTTAAAACCGCCTTTGGCAATGATTATACCTACCAGTACCGTGGCAAGAATAATGAGGCCAATGACCACAGGATGCTGCAATTTACTTGCTCCGGTTTTATCGCGTAAGGATTCAAGCATGGTTTTAAATTAGTGCTTAAAATTAACAAAAAAGCAGTAACAGACTAGTTTTTCTTTTTAAAAATACTTTCACTGAAAAATAAAATACCTCCACTAAAAAGTTTTCTCAAATGGATGCCGAGGTTTAAGTTTAGGTAATGGTACCCAACCAAAATACCCACGAGCGTAAATGAAATGGTAACCCATGCAACCCCCTGTAAAACCATGTTGATTGAATAATCACGTGTAATAACACCCAATATTTCAGGCGAATATATTCCATGAGTCACCAAAGTACTTAAACTAAAACTTGCTACGATGTAATAAAAGGCAAATACAACCAATGAATCGCCAATGATGTTGGCCAGGGTCATATAAACCACCTTTAAGAAATTTAATTTTGGTTTATTAATGCTATCTAATGCCACACCGATAAAACGATCGAGGGGCAAGAATAATCCATAAACACAGAAAATTCTAAAGATGGGTGCTGTGGATTCGTATCCGGGGCCACCCAGAATGTATACCAATTCATTGGCAAAAATGAAAGAGAGAATCATGAGCGGTAGCATCAGCAGGGTCATGCCGCCCGCATTTCGGTAAAAGATATGACGAACCAGTGGTTGATTGCCTTCAATGCTGGCCTTAGACATACCCGGAAAGGCAGTCATGGCAAAACTTCGTAGCGGGATTTCAATAATCTCGGTAAGTTTCATGGGAATACTGTAAAGGGCAACACCGGCGGTTCCAAGGAAAGGACTTAAACCTATAATAAAAGTATCTGCACTTTTGAGCAAGTTGCTCCCGATTAAGGTTCCGGTCGAATATTTTCCAAAATCAAGAATCATCTTATTGGTGGCTTTTTTTGCCTTGAAAAAATAACGGATTCCATCCCAATTCGTCAGACTGGAAACCAGTGAGGTGAGCAGGTTAATGATGAGGTAGGCGTATACAATAATTTGAATGGATACTTTAAAAAAGAAAAAGTTGACCAACAAAAAAAGCATAAAAAGGCCTACATTGATACTCCTGAGCAGAAGGATTTTATCAAATTCCATCTTGGCTTGTAAAATCGATTGTGCATTATTGAAGGGTAAATTAATAATTGCCAGGATTGGAAACCACTGAAAGAAAAGGGAAAACCCAGAATTTTTTACGGCATCAGGGTAGCTTATGTTCACAATTATCACCAATAGAACCACCAATAACGTGGAAGCCAGATTAATGACATAATTTGAACCGATTAGCTGTTGGGCCTCTTTGTCTTTGGCACCGGCCAGAAATCGAACAATAGCCGTGCGGGTAATTCCAAAACGAAGCATATCGATAAAATTAGCGGTGGTAATCAATAACACCCATTTACCAAATGAATCGGTATCTACACTTCGAACTAAAATAAGGAATCCAAAAAATCCAAAGACAGCAATCAGCCCATTATTGGCCAGCGATAAAAAGTTTTTATTTTTAAATATTTTAAGGAATACATTTGCCACCGTTTAAGCTTCTTTCTTAATCACAATTTTATATTTTGAAGGATATCTCAATAGGGCTTTTAAACGTTCTGTGTAGGAAGGTTTCGTCTTTGGCACTTCTGACAGAATGTCCTCCAGATTATAAAGTTCTATCTGGTTTAAAATCACCAATGGAGTAATTTGAGATATCTCTTTAAAAGCATCCATGGCATTTTGATCAGCCTTCGAATATTTGCTGTTTCCTTTCAATACAAAGAG
>CBETNY010000245.1:0-3691 GCA_965537275.1 uncultured bacterium
ATTTTTTTGTATCTTTCATCCCTATTTTTATTTGGAATGGGTGTATGCCTGATTCCCTGACCCTTTAAACAAATTACCCATGAAAACAGACGACAATATCCATGCAGACCATCAAGCTGCCCACCCCGATAAATCTTTTTATAACCTGCTTGAATTTGCACCGGATATCATTATACTGATTGATAAAGAGGGGATTGTGAAATATGTGAATCAGCGTATTCGCGATTATGGAGATTATACTCCGGAAGAAATTATTGGGAAACCGGTCACCGATTTTATTCCTGCGCAGGATGCATCCGAAGCCAAAGAGGCTGTGAAAAGAGTGTATGACAAAAATCAGAAGGCGCCATTCTTCTCTTCTCAACTCCTTTTAAAAGATGGTAAAAAGGTGCCCATTTTGACCAAAGGGACTTTGATCGAATTTGAAGGCGAATGGGTGAATATGACCTCCATACGCGATGCTTCTGATGTGAAAACCATGGAGAAATTATTGAAGGTCAGTGAGGAAAAGTATCATTCTATTTTCGAATCCAATGTGGATGCCATTACCCTTTCGGAGATTGGTTCAGGGCGTTATATCGAAGTGAATGACACCTTTTTAAAGTTGACCGGTTATACCCGTGACGAGGTTGTGGGGCATAAACCTTTCGAGTTGGGTTTGTGGGCATATAAAGAGCAGGGTGATGAAATGTATCGAAGCATGGTTGAAACAGGAAAAATCAGGAATAAAGAATATGTTTTCAGGATGAGGGATGGCAGCCTGATACGGGGACTGATGTCGGCAAAACTCGTTTATTTTGCTGATAAAAAATTCATCTTGGCGCAAGTACGCGACATTACTTCGTATCGTCAAACCGAAGATGAATTGCGTAAAAGCCAACAGCTTTTTGAAACCTTAATGGACATCTCACCGGTGGGTATCTTTCGATCGGATGCACAGGGGAATACTACCTATGTCAACCCCAAATGGTGCGAAATTACAGGATATGCTTTTCCTGAAGTTTTGGGAGCTTCATGGTCCAAAATCTTACATCCCGACGATAAAGCTTGTTTGGTGGACGCTTGGAAACGAAAAGTGGAGGGCCACCGGGCTTCAAATATTAAATTTCGCATCCTCAGGGCCGACGGGAGTACCCGTTGGGTGTTGGGAAATGCTTCTCCCGAAATGGATGGGGAAAAATTGATGGGCTATGTGGGAACCATTATCGATATTAACGAACAGGTGCTCATCGAACAGGCGCTTCGTGAGAGTGAAAATCGCTACCGGGCTTTGGCCGATACTTCTTCCGACATGATCATTACCTTTGATAAAGATGGAAGGCTTACTTATTTAAGTCCGGCTGTAAAAACCATGACTGGATACACATCAGATGAAGTTATCGGTACGAATTTTTTGAATTTTATTGCTCCCGAATATGTGGAAATGACGCACGGGAATTTTAAAAGGGGAATTTCCGGTGAGGAGATCCCGCTTTATGAGGTCGAGCTGATAGCCAAATCAGAAAAACGGGTTCCTGTAGAATTGCATGTGAGTACGTTGTTCGATGCCGATGGGAATGCCATAGGCCGGCTGGCGGTGGTGAGGGATATCACGGAGCGGAAAAAGGCTGAAAAATTGCTTCGCGAAAGCGAAGAACGGTTGGCAACCTTCTCGAAAATTACCACCGAGGGAATCTTAATCCATAAAGAGGGCGTGATTCTGGATGCCAACCATACTTTTCTTAAAATGTCCGGCTACCCGTTGGAAGAGTTGAAAAATGAGAATGCTATTTTGTTGTTGGTAAAACCTGAGTACCAGAAGATGACCATGCATATGGCCATGCAGCCTGCTGCTGATCCTTATGATGTTGTCATGGTTAGGAAGGATGGAAAAGAGGTGCCTGTTGAGCTTTCAGGGATCAATTTTATAGATAAAAACGGTGAGGAGGTAAGGGCTGTGGTGGTTCGTGATATCACCCAGCGTAGAAAAATGGAGGAAAGCCTTCGCGAAAGTGAAAGAAAATATAAGGAACAATCGAACCTGTTTAGGTTAATGGCCGATAACATGCCGGATATGTTGTGGGCCAAAGATCTGGAGGGGCGTTATATTTTTGTCAACAAATCCTATTGTGAAGATTTTCTGTTGTTAAATCATCCCGACGAAGCCATGGGCAAAACAGATCTGTTTCTTGCCCAACGGCAGCGGGAGATGCATCCTAATGATAAAGACTGGTTCACATTTGGCGAAGTCTGTTTGGATACCGATCAGGTAGTACTCAAAAATAAAAAGGCGCAGCGTTTTGATGAATATGGATATGTTAAAGGTAAATTTCTGTTTCTCGATGTGTACAAAGCCCCGATTTTTGATGAAAACAATCAAATCATTGGCACTGTTGGGCATGGCCGTGATGTAACCGCAGAAAAAGAAGCGGAAAAAGATTTGTTACTGCGCGATAAAGCACTCAATGCGGCAGCAAATGCCGTGGTGATTTCCCGTGCCGATGGAACCATTGAATGGGTTAATAAGGCATTTACCAACCTTTCGGGATATGGTATTGGTGAATCGGTGGGTAAAAATATGTTTGAATTGGTGGAAACTGAACATCAAGATGATACTTTTTATGAGACCTTACAAACCAAGGTGAATGCAGGGGAAGTGTGGAAAGGTGAATTTATAAATCAACATAAAGAGGGCAATCGGTACGAGGTAGAATCGGTTATTACTCCCGTTATGGGAGATGAGGGAAAAGTGGATTATTTGATTAGTATCATGACGGATATTGGTGAGCGAAAAAAAGCCGAACGCGATTTGAGGGCAGCCAAAGAAGCTGCGGAAGAGAGCAGTAGGCTGAAGACCGCTTTCCTGGCCAACATGAACCATGAAATCAGAACGCCAATGAATGCCATTATGGGATTCTCCGCCTTGATGAATGAGGGTTCCAATAAAGAAAAAGAGGAGTATGCCCAAATTATTCACAACAGTGCCGGTCAGTTAATGAAATTGATTGACGATGTGATTTATCTTTCACGCTTACAGAGTGAACGACTGCCGCTTAGGGAAAAGGTCTTTTCACCGGTGAAGGTCGTAAAAGAGGTCGGGGCACTTTTTAATCTACCCGAAATTCGTAAAAATCTGCAAATCATTCAGCAGTTCCCCGATAAGGGAGCCCATCAACTTTGGGTTGCTGATGTGGATAAAATTAAGCAGGTATTGACCAACCTTGTTTCCAATGCCGTAAAATATACCCACAAAGGTTATGTAAAACTGGGCGCTACCCTGGAGGATCAATCCATTGTCTTTTTTGTGGAAGATACGGGTATGGGCATCCCGAAAGAGGAGCAATCACATATTTTTAAAGCCTTTTACCGTGGTCGGGAAGCGGAAACTTCAGCCATCAGAGGTACCGGATTGGGCCTCAATATTGCCAAAGAACTGGTGGAACTCATGGGTGGTGAGATTGGACTGACCTCTACCGAAAAGGTGGGAACACGCTTTTATTTCCGGATACCGGTGCGTAAAGCCCCATCGCAACGCTCCAAAAAACAGGCTCATCACCTTGACCCGAAAAATTGGAAAGAATTGTCGATTTTGATTGCCGAAGACGACCGTACCAATTTCCTCTACCTGGAGGTGCTACTTAAGAAAAAGGTGGGGCGAATTGATTGGGTACAAAATGGTCGGAATGCAGTGGATAAAGTGAAGGAAAATCAT
>CBETNY010000246.1:0-3637 GCA_965537275.1 uncultured bacterium
GCCAACACCTGGTCAGCATAGCTCATCAGGTTGCAATAAGCAGCTTCTTTCAATTCCTTTTTGCCCGACATGCTCAATATATACTGACCTATATTTTTCGCATTTTCTCTATCGAACGCATTTGACAATTCACTAAAATACTGGTTCATGCGGGTATAGCCTCCGGGTTTTAGTAAATCGGACGAAACCGTGAGTGTTTCGAATCCGCAGGCCAACGTATCAGCCACATTAAAAGCATTGATCCCTCCCGAAAAAGAGAGTTTGAGTTGCCCCTCAAAATCGGATTGCAATTTTTTAGCCACATGAATCGAAAGTGGATGAAGCGCACGCCCGCTCATGTACATCATCTCATTTTCAGGTTTAAAGATGTTTTTGTGGTTAATGGATTCCAGCGTATTCGTCAATTTTAACCCGAATTGCAGTTTTTCTTCCTGTGCGGTTTTCAATAACGATTGGATGATTTTTAAAGCATCCGGATATTTTAAATCGTGTTCAAAGGCCAGGTCGGGAACATGCGTGTCAAAATTCAAATCTTCATTTAGAATTTTCCGCAGTTGCGTCGGGCCAAGCAGAGTGGGATTGAGTTTTACAAAAGTATGCAAATGCTTTTCGCGAAGCAGATATTTGGCAATATCTTCAATCTCGTTGGCCGGACAACCATGCATGGTCGAGAGGGTGATATTATTGGAAATTTGAGCAGGAATGGAAATGTTTTCAATGTCAGGATAAATGGGTTTGATTTCTTCGATTTTTTCTTTCAGTTCAGCCGAGCTGTCTGACATTTTCTGAAAAAACCACTGCACATTATCTTTTAAGATGCCTTCCAGATTATAGCCCACACTCATATTGAAAATGGTTTCGGGCGAGTCTCCCCATCCGAATTTATGATTTAAAAGATGAATGATAATCCATGCGTTAAGGTATTCGTTGAAGCTCTCTTTTATTTTCAGCTCCTGCGACCATTCGCAATTATAACCTTCGTCCTGCATGTCGATACAGGGTTTTGAAACTTCCAATTCGTCTAAAGTCTGGATGGTTTTCAGCTCAATGTATCTTGAACCCATGAGCCAGGCAGCCACAATATTTTGTGCCATTTGTGAGTGGGGACCGGCGGCTACGCCAAAGGGTGTTTGTATTTTTTGATTGAAAGCAGTCGTTTGGAAACGTTTTTCCTGTAAAGGCTGAAAAAACAAAGCTTCATCGATGCCAAAAATACTTTTTTTACGGTCGTATTCGTTGAAGATAATTTGCAGTAATTGCCTGACCGGAATGGGACTAAATTTATCTGACATAAAAATTTTTGCTAAAATGATTAGGCAAATTTAATGAAAACCCTGCCAGCATGCCTCTTTTTCGGTGTTTTAGCCAAACATTAGAAAAAGAAACCGGGAATTGACTTCATCACAGAACTATTTTCTTTATCAATCGCACCTTAACCCATGAAAGAATCTCCATGCAACTTCGAACGATGCATACCGGCATCAGGGTTAGGATTGAACATACAAAATATCCCATTCCCCATCAAACAAAAAAAGGCAGGTGTTTCCTGCCGTTTTAAACTTTTGTATTGAACCGTATTGGTAACCATCGAAATGAAACAGTCTTCATTATAACTGCTTCGTAAAGCATTACAGATTTGTTGGCCCGATTTGTTTTTAATATAATCCGGGAATTAATCGGGAAGTTTTTTTCATATAGTCGGTGTACGTATCGCCAAATTCCTCAATCAAAGTAGTTTCTTCAATTTTAATCCGGTAGATTAATGCAGCTAAAATAGAAACCGTAATGACCGCCATCGAAAGGAGGCTGTTCATGGAAACGGAAAGGCCAAAGCAAATCAGAAAGAGTCCTAAATAACTTGGATGTCTGACGTGCCCGTACATTCCATCGGTTTTCAAATTATGATCTTTTGTAATGGCCACATCAACCGTAAAACCTTTATCCAACTGAACGATTGATATCCAACGCAAAATAATTCCCAAGAAAAAAATACCGATTCCCAAAATGGCCACCGCATCATTAAATGCAGTCCATTGATGGTAATTGGCCGTAAAGAAGCCCACTGTTAAAGACAGCGGAATAGCCACCCAAAAAAAGATTAAGGATTTTTTATCGTTTTTTACTTTTGTTTCATTCTTTCCTGATCGTTTTTTAATCTTCAGGATTAATTCCGACAGAAAAAAAAGCAAGGAGAAATAGATTACAAGGTTGATACCCATCTTTGTTTTCTTAAAAAGCGCCGGCAACCGCTTATCTCTTAAACAAACGGTTTCCGGCGCAAACAGGCTATAAGTTAATGGCAACCACCTCTTTAATTTCAGGAAGAACTTTCCGTAAGGTAGCTTCCACGCCATTTTTCAAAGTCATGGTGCTGAAGGGACAAGCGCCACATGCTCCTGTTAATTCAACATTTACCACATTGTCGTCTGTAACTTCAATAAAGTTAATGTCGCCCCCGTCTTGTTGTAAATAGGGCCTTACCTGGTCAATTACGTTGATTACTTTTTGATTGAGTTTTTTTCTTTCGTCATCCATAGGAGTAGTATTTTTGAAATTACATGAAACATGCCGGCGCTACAGTTTATTCACTTCGGTTTTGACCCGTTGAGCAATACCCATGAATGCTTCCGTTACCGGGTTATTATCTACCAGCGCAATGGGCATTCCCGAATCACCGGTTTCAGTCACTTTTTCTACAATCGGGATTCTTCCAAGCACTTTGATGCCCAATTCATTGGCCAGCTGATCGGTAGCTCCCTGACCAAAAATGAAGTATTTTTTCTCCGGCATATCTTCCGGTGTGAAATAAGCCATGTTCTCAACAATTCCCAACAAAGGAATGGTGAGTTTTTCCTGACGGTACATCATGGCTGCACGACGTACATCGGCCGCAGCCACCTTTTGGGGAGTTGACACCAAAACAACCCCTCTGATGTTATAATTTTGCGCCAAGGTCAGCTGAATATCACCGGTTCCGGGAGGCATGTCAATCACTAAAAAGTCTAAATCGCCCCAATCCGAATCGGTCATTAACTGATTAAATGCATTGTTGGCCATCGAACCACGCCACATCAACGCTTGCTCGGGTTTAACAAAAAAACCGATGGACAAGATTTTAATCCCGTAATTTTCCAAAGGGACCAGTTTTGGTTTCCCGTTTACTTCAATTACCGAAGGATTCTGCCCCTCTACACCAAACATCATCGGAACCGACGGCCCTAACACATCAGCATCGAGAATACCTACTTTATGTCCCGCTTTTGACAAAGCGATGGCCAGGTTTGCCGATACGGTTGATTTACCTACGCCCCCTTTGCCGGATATTACGGCAATAATATTTTTCACACCCGAAAGAGGTCCTTTGGCATCATTGGCCACAGGCTTGACGTCCACCTTGACATCATCACCCAACGCCGACTTCAGGGTTTTTACCACCGAATTATAGATAATCCCTACGGCGGGGTCATCCAGCTTCTCAAAGACAATCGTCACTTTAATGTCTTTTCCCTTAATAGATATATCCTGAATCATGTTGAGATCCACGATATTGTCTTTCTTAGCAAAGTAGATCACCTGCTTTAAAGCGTCTACCACATCCTGCTTCTTTATTGACATTTTATCTTTATTTAGATTAAAT
>CBETNY010000247.1:0-3633 GCA_965537275.1 uncultured bacterium
ACTTGACATTTGACTTAAAATTTATATATTTGTACCCTTAAACGAATAAAAAATGGCTTTATTCCATTCCGATAGTTTTTTAGAGAAGTTTACCCGGGTTGAGCTGAAGCAACATTTCCAAAAGAAAAAAATTGTCAGGGCCCTGTATTTGCATGGTCCTATGCCGTTGTCTGAAATGATGAGGCGTTTAAAAGTGAGTGCCCCGACGGTGCAGAATTTGCTTGACGAATTGTTAAAAGAGGGGATTATCCATTTAACAGGCTCCGGTTCCTCAAAAGGTGGTCGCCGTCCCAACTTGTACGGACTGAAAAAAGATGCCTTTTATGTTTTGTCGATTGATATAAGAAATTATTCGACGCATATGGCGCTTTTCGATAGTGCCAACAAAAAGGGGGAGCGATATAAAGTATTAAAGTTAAAGCTTACCAATGATAGGGCCGTTGTGAATAAGATTTATGAAGCGGCCATGGAATTGATTAATGATTCTTGTGTTGAGATGCGTCAAATTTTAGGGGTGGGTATAGCCATGCCCGGTTTGGTAGAATCAGAAGCGGGTATCAATCACACGGTACTCAACTTTGATAAACCTGTACGTGATCTGTTTGCCGATTTGTTTCAAAAGCCGGTGGTTATTGAAAATGACGCCCAGGCCAAAGCCTTGGCTGAATTTCGTTTTGGTAAAGCCAAGGGAAAACAAAATGTATTGGTTCTTCATTTGGGTTGGGGCATCGGTATGGGAATGATTTTAAACGGGAAGCCCTATCATGGAGCAAGGGGTTTTTCGGGTGAATTTTCCCACATTCCCATGACAGACGAAAGAGGCTACCTATGTAGTTGCGGAAAACGGGGGTGTCTTGAAACAGTAGCTTCCGGTTCGGCGCTCACCCGCCTGGCAATAGAAGCCATCGAAAAAGGAGAAATGACCCTTATTAGCGAAATGGCAAATAAGGAAACTAATAATATTACGCTGGAGCTTATTTTAAAAGCAGCTCAACAAGGTGATCAATTTGCCATCCGCATTATCTCAAAAGTAGGCTTTGAATTGGGAAAAGGAATATCCTCGCTAATGCAGATTTTAAATCCTGAAACCATTATCCTTGGTGGTCCGATGGCCAATGCCGGTTCATATTTGATTACCTCCATTGAGCAAGCCATACAGCAATATGCGTTTGCCATTATCACAGAGAGTATGGAGTTGACTGTGAGTGAATTGGGAGAAGATTCGGGTCTTCTTGGTAATTTGATTAATGTAATGGAAAGTCTCTTTGAGAAATAGAAGTGTTCGTTTTATAGATAACCTAAATTATGTACTTATGAAAAGTAAATTACTCATTGCCTTGTTGCTCTTTTTTGGAGTAACAGGAAGCCTGTTTGCCCAACGGGTAGTTACGGGAACAGTTACTGATAAAAGTGATGGTTCACCAATACCCGGTGTAAATGTGGTGGTTGAAAGTACTACCCATGGAACCACTACCGATTCAGATGGCCATTATTCCATTACCGTGGATAATAAGGCTAAAACGCTTGTTTTTTCCTTTATTGGATATGAAAAGAATGTTGTCGAGATTGGAAACCGGTCTCGTATTGATGTTCAGCTTAAACCGTCAAGTCTTGCATTAAAGGAGGTTGTAGTGACTTCCCTTGGTATTTCCAGAAAAAAGAAAGCCTTAGGTTATTCGGTAACGCAGCTTTCAGGAAAAGAGATGACCACGGTTAAACAGAGCAACGTGATTAACTCTCTCTCCGGACGTGTTTCGGGGGTTGTTTTAACTACAAGTCCATCCGGGCCCGGGGGCGGAACGCGTGTCATTATTCGTGGAAACAATTCGTTGACAGGTAACAACCAACCGCTTTACATTGTGGATGGTATTCCTATTGATAATTCGGGTGTTGGAAGTGCCAATGGGTCTTCTACTGCAAATTACCGACGTACCGACTACGGTACCGGTATTTCGGATATCAACCCTGATGACATCGAATCGGTAACCGTTCTGAAAGGTCCGAATGCAGCTGCCTTATATGGCTCGCGTGCTGCGAATGGTGCGATTATCATTACGACCAAAAAAGCTAAAATGAACAAAGAGCTTGGGGTTTCGTTTTTGTCGTCTACTACTTTTGAAACGCCGCTTTTACTGCCTAAGTTTCAAAATGAGTATGGACAAGGCTCCGATGGAAATACCTATACCGATGTGGCTGACCTGAAAAATAATGGCGGTTCCTGGGGTGCTAAAATGGATGGATCGGATCAATTATACTGGACTGGCGAAACGCGTCCCTATGTTGCCCAACCCGATAATGTGAAAGATTTTTTCAGATTGGGTTCCAACTTGCTAAATACCCTGGTACTTGAAAAAGGAAGTGAAAAATTTAGTGTTCGGTTTTCTTATACGAACAATCATGCCAATTCAATTCTTCCCAATGCAGGCCTGGATAAAAATAATTTTGATTTGAGAGCTATGGCTCATCTTTCACAAAAATTGTCCGTTGATGCTAAGGTGACCTACTTTAAACAAAAAGCTGAACAGCGTCCGTATATGGGAACCGAAGGATTGATGGCATACACTTATGTTATTCCCCGGAACGTTGATATCAACGATTTAAAAGATTATCAAAATCCTGATTATTCGGTACGCACCTATACCAGCAACGGTGGTAATCCTTATTGGCTCCAGGAAAATGATATTAACCATGACCAAAGAACGCGGTTTACCGGTTTTGCAAAGGTAAATTATCAGTTTACCAATTGTTTGGTTGGTTTTGTTCGAATTGGAACGGATTATCTTGACCAGAATGTCAATTACGTTCATCAATTTGGCCATTGGTATTGGCCTCAGGGAAGGTTTAGATACAGTAAGTATAACATCTCGGAAACCAATGCCGACTTCTTGCTGATGTTCAACAAGCAAGTGAATGAAAAATGGAAAATATCAGCCAATTTTGGTGGAAATATGAGGTATCATACTTCGGAATATATGAGCATTTTTGGTGAAGATTTTAAAATTCCTACCAAACCTACGGTGGCCAGTGCAGGAAATTTGGTACCCGATTATACACCATTGGTTGAGAAAAGAGTAAATTCTTTGTATGGAACTGCAACAATCTCGTATGATGACTTTGTTTATCTCGGTTTCACGGGTCGTAATGACTGGTCATCAACACTACCTGAAAATAATTGGTCTTATTTTTACCCATCAGTCAGTTTATCTGTTTTGTTGAACAAATTTATTGATCCTGATGCAACTATTTTAAATTATTTAAAAGTACGAGGAAGTTGGGCACAAGTAGGTGGTGATACAGACCCGTATCAATTGAATTTAACCTATAATCTTTCACAGAATGGTTATTTGGGACTGACAACGCTCACAAAACCTTCTGTTAAGTTGAATCCTGAATTAAAACCCGAACAAACTAAATCTACCGAATTGGGGGTTAATTTCCGTATGTTCAACGATAAAGTGTATGGCGATTTCTCCTATTATAACATTAATTCTACCGACTTGATTATGGATGTACCGGTCTCTTCTTCAACCGGATATAAATATTTCCGTAGTAATGTCGGTAAAACAAATAACAAAGGTTGGGAAGCCATGATAGGTGGAAAACCACTTTCCAATAACGATTTTTCATGGGATA
>CBETNY010000248.1:0-3627 GCA_965537275.1 uncultured bacterium
ATCAAAAAAACAGCATGGTTTAGATATGGACAAATCTCTTTTTTATTATACTTTTGTTCAACTACGTTTTTTTGAAAGAATAATACCAAGTATTGATTCTTGATATTCTTGTATCCTTCCTTTTCTACAACAATCTATTGTTAACTGATCTATTGATAGTTAACTTTAAACCGCTTCAATACAAACGAACAGTTTTTTTTACTCTATTATTACCTTTTTAAGAATATGATAGCTTCCTGTTTCTAACCGGAGCAGATAGGTGCCTTTTACCAGGTGAAAAATACCAGGCTGGAATTCGAAACTGTAATTTCCGGATGTTTTGTTTTCATGGAGTAGTGTTGTAATTTTTCTGCCTTGTAAATCATAAATGGAAATCGTTGCTACATTCATCTTTCTTTTTCCCATCGGAGGAATCCGGAATTGGATTGTTGTATTGTATCCAATGGGATTGGGATAGATTTCCAGACCTAATTCTTTAGGATAAACCGGATGATCTTCGATTCCGGTAACAGATGCCTTGCTAAAAAGTGTCAGACCCGTATAGTTTGCACTTAACCAGACGTGTATCGAGTCGTTACTTCGACTTACATCTATTGACTGGACATGATTCGAGGGAATATTAGAATTTTCCGTATTATGACTAATAAACTGTGTCCCATCATAATAATAGAGGCCTTCCTCATAGGTAGCAATCCATTTATTATTGTTTGCATCTATTTTTATATCAACTACCGAATTATTGGGGTTATAAGCATCTGACATATTAAAAATATTCCAGGTTCCATTATTATAAATACCGAACACTCCCGATTCAGTGCCCACGTATAATATTCCATTGTCAAAAGTTATGCCGCCATTTTCAAAAGTTATGGCATTTACCCATGAAGTAGAATCAGTATCAATTTTAAAATTTTCCCAATTCTGGCCATCGTATTTCATAAGTCCACTGCCGGTGCCTACCCAGACCATATAGCTTGTGTCGTTCGGCGACTCTTCCACGGCAAGAGCATGAATCCCCGGATCGGGTAAGGGGCCTTCCTGGCTGCCAAAAACTTTCCATTTTGCACCATCATATTTTATGACACCTTTGCTGTAAGAGCCAATCCAAAGGGCTCCTCCTTCAAATCCAGGTCCCCCATTTTGCAGTGCCAGCTTTCCCAGTTGCAAAGAGCCATAAGGGCCGAGTTGAAATCCCATGTCTGTCGGTGTGAAATGAGACCATACGCCATTTTTAAATTTGTATAATCCGTTATTCTCAGTGGTTATCCAATAATTTCCAGCACTGTCTTTTACCATACAGTTGGCCTGGTCAAAACCAAAGCCGTTTTTGGTGGTGCTGTTGTGTTCCGTAAAAGTTTGGCCATCGTACTCCACAATGCCTTTCCCATAGGTACACAACCAAATTTGGCTGTCGTTTTCGGCATAAATACTTATTATGTCGTTGGTTGGAATGGCTGAATTGTCTGTATTGAGTGTTTGCCACGATTGAGCGTAACTCGAGAACCATACTCCGATGAATAAAATAAAAAAAATAAATTTTTTCATGATAGATTGTGTTAAAACAGTTAATATTAATGAGTCAGTAACATTTTCTTTATGACAGAATGGTTTCCAGTATTGAGGCGATAAAAATAAATACCTGGATTTAGTTTGTCCGGGTGGAATGTTACTTCATATTTTCCCGGGCTTTGTGTTGCCCTTACAAGTGTATTTACTCTTTGCCCCAGTAAATTAAATATGTTTAACTCAACATGTACGGCATTCTGGTTTTTTGGTATGATATACGTTATAGTCGTATTTTCCGTGAATGGATTGGGATAATTTTGATAAAGTTTCGCCATGGAAGCCTCAGGCGGATTAGAAACATCCGGTACATCGGTGTATAGGATGCCATTTTCATCGTAAACAAAAATGCCGGCATCTTTGTTTGCAATCCAAACTTCGTTGTTTTCTTTATTTACGGCTATTTTTACGATGGAGTTGTTGTCCAGCGGCGAGTTGTTATGATTGAGAACCACCCAGCCTTGGTCTCCGGTAATTTTTAAGATTCCGCCCTCCATGGTTCCAACCCATATATTTCCGGTGGTGTCAACGGCAATTGACGTAACATAATTGTCAGGTAAAATGGAGTTGTCGGTGGTATAGCGTGTCCATGATTTTCCATCATATTTTACCAGACCTCCGGGGATGTCGTACTGCCCTGTGCTGCTGTAATGGGGTTTCCCGCCAAACCATAAATTTCCGGCTTTGTCTTTTACTACCGATGTGGCATAAAAGGATAGCGTGTCGTAATAATCAATAAATTGTGTGCCATCAAAGGCATAAATCCCCTCGGAAGTAGCGAACCATTTTATCCCATGGTTATCGTCGACAAATTGATTAAATCCCCACGGATAAGCAGGGTGTTCATCGGGAAAACCTTGCCATGAAGTACCGTCATAGTAAGCAATGCCGTCTTTCTGGCCCCAATAACTAATCCATAGCCTACCGGTAGTGTCCGTATTGCTTATGGATGTGGTTTCCCATTGTATGGCTGTTATCCCCGAAAAAGGAAATCCTAAAAGACTATCTCCTTTAAGGTCGGTAACTTTTCCTTGATTGATCACTGCAAAGCTCCCGGGTACTCCCTCCATTGGGATGGAGATATCGGCACACCAAATTCTGCCGTAAATGTCTACTTCCATAGGCCCCATTTGATTATAGAGTGCTTCAGAACCTTGGTGGTATTCATCAATTGGTTTGTATTGTTCATCCCAAATACTTACCCCACGGGTTCCAACATAGCTATTGCCGTTTAGAAAATCGAAGTTGCTTACTTCATTTGTTTGTAAAGGGCCTCTGCTTAAATCGATTACTTCGGAGTATTTAAAATGAGTCATGTATCCTCCATTATACACTTCGCTAAAGCGGTAGAGGAGCAAGCCGTCGTACAAACCTATTGCGCCAAGACTGTCCGGATAAATGGTAGTGGTTATGTGGTCTTCAAAAACAGGAATTTGTTGCTTGTCGGTTTGTAAACTCCAAATATCTGTGGTGGATTGTTTGAAAGAAAATCCTTTGTTGTGTAAAAAATACAGGTTGTATGCCCAATCGTTTTTTAGGTCGGTGATGGTTTCGCAGGCCAGTGGTGAATTGCTGGTGTTGAAGAAATTCCATTGGTCGGTCAAGCTGTAAAACCCTCCATAACCTTCGGCTGCAAACAGGTTGTTTAATCCGTCGATGGCTATACCGTTTACTGAGTTTCCGGGATATTGATAATTTTGGAATACTCCTTCATGCGTAAGAAACTTTATTTTGTTGCCATTGGCAAAGATGATTCCGCGGGGGGCCAAGGGGTACAGATAGGTAATTTCATCCAGCGGATCGCCTTCGTCGTCTTCGGTATATTGTGTCCAGCTATTTCCATTATAAAAACAGATTGAGGTATCGGTAGCCACCCATATTCCTTTCCCCTTTTCATTTTTCACACTTAAAATATTGTTTGACAGTAATGGAGAATTCTCAGTGGTGAATTGTTCAAAATCAGTACCATCATAACTGCCCAGCCCTTGTGCGGTAGCTATCCATAACTTACCCTGGTCATCGGTGGTAAGTGCTTTTATACGGTTGGCCGGTAGGTTAGCATTT
>CBETNY010000249.1:0-3604 GCA_965537275.1 uncultured bacterium
CGTCCTTTCGGGGCATGAGGTTGTCCGCTCGTTATTCACTCCGGGCATTAATCCTTATTACATGGACAGTGAACAAATCGACCTGCTGTTGCAAAAACATCTCGACCAGCCCATGAGAGCGCTCCCGATTCACCGCGTTTTTTATTTTGGAACCGGATGTTCCACTACTCAAAACTGTCAATTAGTTAGTGATATCTTATCACGCTATTTCAAAAAAGCCTCCGTCTCGATGCACCACGATTTAACCGGAGCTGCAGTGGCCTTGTTTCATAACGAACAGGGCATTGCCTGTATCCTGGGTACGGGGTCAAACTCCTGCCTGTGGGATGGCCATTCCATTGTGGAAAATGTGCCTTCGCTGGGATATTTGCTGGGCGACGAAGGAAGCGGTACCTATTTGGGAAAACTAATGCTCAAATCGTTTTTGAGTGGGGAAGCCGACAAAAACCTTACGGAAGCATTCTACCGTTTTGCAGCCCTCGACTTCACCGGTATATTGCATAAAATCTATAAAGACCCTCAAGCCAATCGATGGATTGCCGGCTTATCCAAATTTGCCGGTCAGCACATCCACGAACCTTTTATCGAAAAACTGGTGAAACAAAATTTCCAGGATTTTATAGACCGGCAAGTCACAAAATACACCAACCATCAGCACCTTGAAATATCCTTTGTCGGTTCGGTGGCCTATCATTTTCAACAACAGCTCAAAGAGGTCTTAAACACGAACCGGTTAAATTTTGGAAAAGTACTCCAAGCCCCCATGGAGGGATTGATTGAATTTTACAAACAACCGGAAAACGAATCATCCAATCGCTGACAAAATCATCGGTTTTCAAAATACGGCATCTATCAACCGATTTTCCGGAATAAGTGTTAGAAAACATACCTGGCACCCCAAATTTGTTAGTTTACTCACAAACTTTGGCAAAGTGCCGGATAGATTATTTATTTCTAACGGATACACCGATAACAAATACGAAGCCCTCTCCAACGGATGTACCGACTATCTTACCAAACCCATTGCAAAAAAAGCATTGATGCAGGTTTTAAACAAATATCTGCAAAAGGAATAATCATTGTTTCAAGGCCCGGTTTTTTTTGCCCGATAAAAGTTAAAATAAAACCCAAACCAGACCATTTTCGTACTTTTGGCACATAAATCAATTGATTCATGTTATGCGTAGAGCCATTTTACTATTCATCGTTGTTACATGCGGAATGCAAACCATCCTGGCACAAGGTTATCACTTGAGAGGAACCATTCCCGGACTTTCTCATGCCGACATCTATTTAATGCAGGATTTTGCAGTATCGCAACAAATGATCGACACCATTACCACCGACCAACAAGGAGCTTTCGACGTGATTTTACCAGACGATCTGCCCATCGGAATGTACCGGTTAATGACCGAAAGCGGGCTGATGTTCGACCTCATCGTCAACCATGAAGACATTGCGTTTGAAACCACAGGATTCCAAACCGACGATCAAATTCAAATTATTCAATCGCTTGAAAACCAACTATATTATAAATATCTAAACGTCAAACTGAATAACCGGCAAAAGATGAACATCCTGACGCCAACCCTGAACTATTATCCAAAAAGCGATACTTTTTATACCGTACTGAAAACGCAGCTGATTCATCTGTATGCACAAATTGAGGCGGTGTCGAACTGGATTGTCCAAACCCATCCCGGTACGTTGGCAGCCCATTTTATCCGCTTCGACCGTCCGCAACTTCCCGACTTCGACCTCAATCAGGAAGAACAACAAACCGCTCGCAAAGCGAACTTCTTTAAAGGAGTTGACTTCAATGACACCCTGTTGCTTCGCAGTAGTTTGCTCACTTCAAAAATTGTTTCTTACCTGAGCCTGTATCAGAAGAAAGGAATGAATCAGCAGCAAGTGGAGAAGGCTTTCACTCAAGCGGTGGATACCCTTTTACAAAAGACCCTGGTCAACGAATCTATTTACGAATACACCTTAAATTATCTGGTGCGTGGTTTCGATCAGTTTGGTTTTGAACATCTTCTTGAGCATATTGCTCAGGTTCAGCAGCTCGACCGATTTCCGGGGCATTCGCTCAAAAAACAAGCACTGAAGGAAAAGCTCGCAGCCATCGTACGTCTTGCCGACGGCCGGTATGCACCCAACTTCACCGCACACGATTTGCAGGGCCATCGAATCAAACTCAGCAAAATAAAGGCCGACAAAACTTTACTGGTTTTTTGGGCCAGCTGGTGCCCACACTGTACCACTTCGCTACCCAAACTAAAGAAATATTACCATCCGGAGCATCCTGAGCGACTTCAAATACTTGCTATTTCCGTTGATGATGACCTTAAAGCAGTGACCCAAGCCATTAAAAAAGGAGACTATCCATGGATCAATATTGCCAATCTTAAAGGATGGGAAGGTCCTATTGCACAAGCCTATGACGTCTCGGCTACCCCCAGTTTCTTTTTGCTTGACAAGGATAAAAAAATTATTGCCAAACCCCGAAGTATCGAAATGCTGGATCAGATTTTAAAGGCTGATGCATCCCATTAAAGACAGACTTCTACTCCTTTTGTGCCGAAAAACTCCCATGTGATTCATGGAGTGGATGAATCCAAAATATCCGTTGGGCACTGTTGGATTCCAAGTATGAATTTCGCTACCTTTGGCGACTGAAAAAAACACATGCATAAGAAAAGTAAGGAATTGGTAAAAGGCACCATTGCCATCGGCATTTCCGCCATTTTATGGGGATTTGACGGTGTAGTGCTCACACCCAGACTGCAAGGCCTTGATGTGGGTTATGTGGTGCTGATGTTACACCTGATTCCTTTTTTACTCATGAACCTCTTCCTGTTTCGCGAATATGCTCAGCTTAAAAACTTTTTACGTCAAGATTACATTACCTTCAGTTTGATTGCCCTGTTTGGCGGCGGTATCGGAACCATTGCCATTGTGAAAGCACTGTTTTTAGTCAATTTCCAAGACCTGTCGGTGGTGGTACTTTTACAAAAGTTACAGCCTATTTTTGCCATTAGCCTGGCGGCCATCCTCCTTAAAGAAAAAATTAAAAAAGATTTTGCCCTATGGGCGTCTGTTGCCGTGGTGGCAAGCTATTTTCTGACCTTTGGTTTCCACCTCCCCTCGATGCATAGCGATAAGAACACGGTTTATGCAGCCTTGCTGGCCATTCTGGCTGCTTTCTCTTTTGGTAGTTCAACCGTATTTTCAAAAAAAATATTGATGAACTTTAACTTTGTCACAGCCACTTTCTTTCGTTATGGCTTCACCACCCTTTTTATGCTGATTTATGTGGTGATTTTTGGCAAATACGTCGAGCTAACACAAACCGATTCGATGCACTGGCTCTTTTTTATTCTGATTGGACTCACCACCGGATCGGGAGCCATCTTTATTTATTACTACGGATTACGCCGCGTAAAGGCCATTGTGGCCACCATTAGCGAACTTCTTTTCCCCATCTCTGCCATTTTTTTCGATTATGTGGTCAACGGCAGCATGCTCTCGCCGGTGCAGCTCATCAGCGCAGCCGTTATGGTTTATGCCATCGTACGATTGAGCAGTTAATCAAAAAGAATAA
>CBETNY010000250.1:0-3601 GCA_965537275.1 uncultured bacterium
ATTTCAGGTATTTTTGACCTTCAGGTTCATTGAAAAGACGTAGCAAACGCATGGGGTCTTCATCGTCGATGGCTGTAACGGCATTGGTATTTTTCACATTATGAATCCATGGCACATGCTTGTCGCCGATCCCTTCAATACGGTGAGCACCAAAACCATTACGCAGAATAGTAGGGCATTGTAGTGCTTCGGAAGCTACCACCTTGATGTGGGGATAAAGCGTCCGTAGGTAATCACCGGCGGCGATAGTGCCGGCAGAACCGGTTGCAGAAACATAAGCGGCCAGATGGCTCTTATCCGTTTTAATTAAATCGTAAACCTCTTCAATAGCATCTCCCGTAACGTTGTAGTGCCAGGCTGCATTGCCAAATTCATCAAACTGGTTGAATATGACGATGTCGTCGCGCGTGCGGCGCAATTCCCAACATTTATCATAAATTTCTTTCACGTTCGATTCGCTGCCGGGAGTTGCAAAAACCGTCGATTTCACCACATTACGCAACCAGTCAAAACGCTCCTGGCTCATTTCTTCAGGCAAAATGGCAATGGGCTCGGTACCCATCAACCGGCTGTCGAAAGCACCCCCCCTGCAATAATTTCCCGTGGAAGGCCAAACAGCTTTGTGGTAAGTAGGATCAAATTCACCGGTGGTAATTCGTGGAGCCAAACAACCGTAAGCAGCACCTACTTTGTGCGCTCCGGTAGGGAAATATTTTCCAACCATGATGACAATGCGTGCATCAACACCCGTAAAAGCTTTGGGAAGCTCAAAATAAGTAGGGGTTCCAAACAAACCGCCAAATTCTTTGGGCTCATTTTTCCAGGTAATCCTGAACAGGTTTAAAGGATTGATATCCCACAGCCCCACATTCTTTAATGCCTCTTTGATTTTATCCGGAATGGTTTCGGGATGCATCTGCTGCTTAAACGTGGGCAAAATGATCTTTTGCTCTTTAAAACGCTTCACCGCATTGTTTAATGCTTCTTCGTTGACTATCCGGTCTGATAAATGTATCATGTTTGATTCTATTTAAGTTTATTTGTTGTTGCAAAGGTAATTATATAATCAAATATTCTAATAAAATGAAATATTTAGGTAAAATAAACCACGAATATTAAAAGTTAAAGAAATATCATATATTTGCAATTACAAAGCTGCCATATCTTAGAAAAAGTAACTGTAATACCAAGTAAAACAAGCCATATGAAACCGATTGATGAAATAGATTTAAAACTTCTCAACCTCCTGCAGGATAACAGCCGGATTACCATTCGCGAACTTTCGGAAAAGTTGTTTTTATCAACGACACCCATTTACGAAAGAATAAAAAAGCTGGAGAAAAGCGGATACATCAGGCAATATATCACACTGATTGATCCTAAAAAGATTGACAAAAAATTAATTGTTTACATTTCGGTAATTTTGAACAAGCACACCCGCGAAGCCGTAGAAGCCTTCGAACATGATATCAATCAGCTGGATGAGGTGATGGAATCGTACTACATTTCAGGAAATGCCGATTTTCTTTTGAAAGTTTATTGCCACGACATGGACGATTATCATCACTTTATTGCCGAGAAATTCTCCATCATTCAAAATATCTCACAGTTTTACAGCTCTTTTGTGCTTTCCGAATCGAAAGTGTCGTATCATTTTAAACTCTAAGCAAGCTCCTCAACTTCCATTCAACCGGAAAACGCATTCCATCACGAGAAGCTTAGATGTTGCGCCCCTTCGAGGATGACACGCATTCGAGCGGCTTCTCCAAGTGTGATTTCAGTATTTTGATCGCTTAAAACTTCCACATCAATGACTCGAAAATCGGCTTTATCCAGATCAATTTTTACCGTTTCATTCTCAAAACGATAAAAATCTTTTCCCCAGTGCAAGGAATAGTTGGTTCCCTGTTTTTTCCCCATTAAACATAGGTCGTTTTCCGATTTTTCAAGATAATACCCTTCATCAGCCTCATCAAAAGCGCTTTTTGTAAGAAAAATTTGCGGCTTTTCTTTGTAAGGGGCACTTTGGGTAGGACAAAAAGTTCCACAGTTGCCGCATTCATTACAGAAATTATCAATGTTCAGAATTTGGGTGGTTTGTTTCACTTCAAAAAGCTGATCTTCATCAATTTTGACTTCCGAACCGTTGATTATAATTTTCTGAAGCCGGTAAGATACCGGAACAATTTCGTAAGAATAATTGGCAAAATTAGGACAAACGGTTGTACAAATATTACAAACCTCATCGCAAAGTAAACAGCGTGAAGCCTCGTTTTTGGCCTGTTGTTCCGTGAAAGTTTCAGTAACCAAGCTGAAATTCTGCCGATCGTTTAATGCCAGTTCCCTGGGGTGTTCACCAAAAACGCGTTGCGACTTCTTTTTCATTAAATCGCTTACTGATTGCTGTTTACGTGTAATTTCGGAAGCAGCAAGATGTCGTGTATCAAAATCAATATGTGAGCGATCAATGATTTCCTGTGCCATTTTCCGCCCGTCGCCCACGCCGGTAATGAGGGTTGCTGCGCCGTGTTTGGCGTCGCCCCCGATAAATACATTTTTGATACGGGTTTCATAACTGTTTTTGTCGGTTTCAAGCAATTTTTCATCCACAAAAGGAAAAGCCAGTTTTTGCCCGATGGCGGGAATGACCGTATCAACAGCCAAATCAAATTCAGAGCCCTCGATGGGTATCGGACGGGCACGTCCGCTGGCATCTTTTTCGCCGGCTTTCATTTTCAGACAGGTAAGAGAAATGATTTTTTCATTTTCGGTATTTATTTTGACCGGGGCTGCCCATTCGATAAATTCAATTCCTTCGGCCATGGCGTCGGTGATTTCCTGATACACCGCAGGCATTTCCTGAATACTTCTCCGGTAAACGATGGTCACTTTGCCCGATTTGCCCACAAGGCGATACGCAGTGCGGGCAATATCCATGGCTGTGTTTCCACCCCCAATCACTGCCACGTGCGATCCAAAATGCTGCAAATTTCCACGCTTGGCGGCTGCCAAAAATCCCAACGGTTGTAAAACACCCTCCGCTTCAACACCTTCAATCATCAATTGTGGAATTTCCTGTGCCCCGGCTGCAATCACCACATAATCGCTGGATGCCTTGAGTGATTCAAAGCCTTGCTGTTCTATTTTATGATTATAATGGATTGTTACACCCAACTTTTCGATGGTCTCCACATCCAAATCAACCGTTTCGTCGGTGATTCTGAATTTGGGAATTACCCACGACACCATGCCTCCGGCCCTCGATTTGGCCTCATAGACATCTACTTCAAATCCGGCCTGACGCAAAAAATAGGCACATGATAAACCCGTGGGGCCGGCGCCTATGATGGATACTTTTTTATCAATCGATTGTATCACTTTTGTTTCCGAAACAGTATTGTGCTTATTATGCCATTCTACCACAAAACGTTTGATGTCGCGGATGGCCAGCGATTCGTCATAATTGATTCGCGTACATTTGGTTTGGCACACATGGTCGCAGACCATTCCGGTTGAATTGGGAAAAGGATTGGTTTTGGTAATCACCTCATACGCCTTCTCAAATTCACCCCGGGCAGTATGGTACATGTAGCTTGGAATA
>CBETNY010000251.1:0-3599 GCA_965537275.1 uncultured bacterium
TAAAAAAGTTATTTATTGTCTGATTTTTAGTTAGATACATATATAAAAATAATTTGACTTCAAACAAGTTTAATTTCTTACAGAAAAAAAAGGTTGCAGCCCAATGGCTGCAACCTGAATTGATAAGCTGTAAAATAAATTTATACCACCCCTTGTGCCAGCATGGCATCGGCTACTTTTACAAAGCCACCGATATTGGCACCTTTTACATAATTCACATAATCACCCTCTGTACCATATTTCACACAAGTGGAGTGAATATCTTTCATGATTTGGTGCAGGCGGTTGTCTACCTCTTCGCGTGTCCAGCTTAAGCGGAGTGAATTCTGACTCATCTCGAGACCCGAAACCGCTACACCACCGGCATTAGAAGCTTTACCCGGGGCAAAGAGCAGTTTATTTTTTTCAAAAATCATGACTGCCTCAGGAGTCGAAGGCATGTTGGCTCCTTCAGATACGCAGAAACAACCGTTGGCAACCAGTACTTTGGCTTCGTCTTCGTTGATTTCGTTTTGTGTAGCACAAGGCATGGCCACATCACATTTAATGCCCCAGGGACGTTCGCCGGGGAAATATCTTACACCAAATTTATCGGCATATTCTTTTATACGGCCGCGTTTAACATTTTTCAGGTGCATGACGAAAGCCAGTTTCTCAGCATCAATACCATCAGGATCAAAAATATAGCCTGATGAATCGGAAAGGGTAACCACTTTACCGCCTAATTGGGTCACTTTTTCGCAGGCGTACTGGGCCACGTTTCCTGATCCGGAAATTACCACTGTTTTTCCTTCAAAAGTTTCACCTTTAGTAGCCAACATCTCTTTGGCAAAATAGGTTGCTCCATAGCCGGTTGCTTCCGGACGGATAAGTGAACCACCCCATTCGAGACCTTTCCCTGTGAGTACGCCGGTAAATTCATTTCTTAAACGTTTGTACTGTCCGTAAAGGAAACCGATCTCACGACCTCCAACACCTATATCACCGGCAGGAACGTCGGTGTCAGGACCGATGTGGCGTTGCAGTTCGGTCATGAAACTTTGGCAAAAACGCATCACTTCGTTGTCTGATTTTCCTTTGGGATCAAAATCGGAACCCCCTTTTCCACCACCCATGGGCAGAGTCGTTAACGAATTTTTCAAAACTTGTTCGAAAGCAAGAAATTTGAGGATTCCCAGATTAACCGTTGGGTGAAAACGCAGGCCTCCTTTGTATGGGCCGATGGCGCTGTTCATCTCAATGCGGTAGCCGCGGTTAATTTGAATGTCGCCCTTATCGTCAAGCCAGGGGACGCGGAACATCAACACCCGTTCGGGTTCAACCATGCGATCAAGAATTTTTGCTTCCCGGTATTGTGGGTTCTCTTCGATAAAAGGAACCAACGATTCTACCACTTCGTGAACTGCCTGATGAAACTCAAGTTCACCGGGGTTTTTGGCAATGACTTTTGCCATGAAATCATTGACCTGTTGTTCGTAATTTGCCATTTGTAAATTTTTTTAATGAATAAGTTTATAAACTGTCCCGAAATTAGAAAAAAAATAGGCCGGTAAATAATTCACAGGCTTATTTGGGTGCTATTCGTAGAAATTTAAGTAAAACACGTATAGGAAATTTCGTAAACTTGATGCTGTGATTATATCACAAAAAAAGCCGGCGTAATGCCGGCTTTTTTTAATGGAATGAGGTAGGTTATCTTACAGGATATTTTTTAAATATCTCGTCCGATTTCATTAAAATATCCACATATTGAGCCCTGCGATATGAAAATGGATCTTTCAATTTTTTCATGGAGAGGTTTCCTCTGAAATCGTCAAGGTTGGCATATTGTTTATTGGCCATCCAGATTTCAATATCCTCAAGCATTTTTGAGATTTGTTCGGGACCATGTTTATACAGGGTACTCACCACTTGCACGGTATCGGCGCCTGCTAAAATCATTTTAATGACATCTTCACCGGTAAAGATACCTGTATTGGCACAAACATCGGCGTCGAGGTGGTCATACAGCATGCCTGCATAGCGAAGGGGCAAGCGGTTGTCCTGGCTTGTACTTAAATTATAGGGGTAGTGCATTTTTTCCGATTCAATATTGATATCGGGTTGAAATAACCGGTTGAACAATACAAAACCATCGGCGCCGCGACGGTCCATCTCTTTGATAACATAGAGCGGATTGGTGTAAAATGCACTGAGCTTAACGCTAACAGGTATATTGACAACTTTTTTTACCCCTTCTATAATATCAAGTTCTTCTTTGATGATGGAACGACCTTCCATTTCAAATTCGCGTGGATTATTATAAAAGTTCAGTTCCAGGGCATCGGCCCCCGCATCTTCTAACTTTTTGGCCCATTCGTACCAGATATCATCAAATACAGCATTCAAACTGGCAATCATGGGGATGTTAACAGCCGCCTTGGCTTTTTCAAAATGCATGAGGTACTCTTCCGGGCTGGCTTCATAAACCTCATGTGGGAAAATATTTGTCATTTCGGCATTGCGCTCATTGTATTCCGTCATGGCGTCGTACATTTTCATGTTCTCCAGATTGATTTGCTCTTCGAACAATGATTTGTACACAATGGCTGCTGCGCCGGCCGCTTCAAGTTTTTTCAATACATTTAGGTCGGTTACCAAATTGCTGGCCCCCACAATGATAGGGTTTTTTAAGTCTAAACCTAAGTAATTGGTTTTTAGTTCCATAACGTTCATTATTAATTTTTTTTATTCTATTTTTACTTTATTCAGTAAAAGTATAACAAATATATCAATTTTCCGAAAACGTTTTAATCTAAATTCATTTTAAATTGACGATTTTACGTTTTATTATTCTTTGAATTCCAATAGGAAAGAAAATAAAAAGTGTATCTTCGCAGAAGTAAAAAATAAGATGAATCCCTTAGTTAAGTGATTAAAAAACAAGGGGTTGTATTTTAAGTGTAATTCAATTGGCTTGCATAACTGTACAAGATAGAATATAAACTAATAAACTTAAATTTTAATAGGATGAAAGGAAAGAAAAAATTTATCACTTGTGATGGAAACTATGCAGCTGCACACGTGGCGTATATGTTTAGCGAAGTGGCTGCAATTTATCCCATTACACCTTCGTCAACGATGGCCGAGTATGTCGACCAGTGGGCTGCATTTGGTCAGAAAAATATTTTTGGTGAAACGGTAAATGTTGTTGAAATGCAATCGGAAGGTGGTGCAGCGGGTGCGGTTCACGGTTCCTTACAATCGGGTGCATTAACCACAACTTTTACGGCTTCTCAGGGTTTGTTGCTGATGATTCCAAATATGTATAAAATTTCGGGTGAGTTGTTGCCTGCAGTTTTTCATGTCAGTGCACGTAGTCTTGCTGCTCAGGCATTGTCTATTTTTGGTGACCACAGCGATGTAATGGCTACCCGTAATACGGGTTTCGCCATGTTGGCTACCGGAAGTGTACAGGAAATTATGGATCTTGCAGGAGTGGCTCACTTTGTTGCTCTTCGCTCGAGGATTCCATTTATACATTTCTTTGACGGGTTCCGTACTTCTCACGAAATTCAAAAAGTTGAATATTTTGAGGTGGATGATTTGAAACACCTGTT
>CBETNY010000252.1:0-3594 GCA_965537275.1 uncultured bacterium
ATCCTTGTGCTTTCGTTTTTATTGTCTTACTGGATTTTTAGTAATTGGGATAAACTGGAGCATATTATACATTCATTATGCAAATGAAAGCTTCATATATAGCGTTTAGTTTATTGTTTATCAATGTTTTGTTATAGTATTTTCCAATTGATGACTATAATATTATTTTCTACCTAACTATGTAAGCGGAAGTACTTCATTTGCTTATAGATTTGGCGAATTTTTACGATTTGAATGGGTAAATACTACTGAAGGCAATGTAGCTGCTATTGTTGACCTTGCTGTTACAGAATCGCAAAACAACTAGTCACTTTACTGTTTTCATTTTTAATGCTTTAATAATATTGTGTGCTAAAAACCGGAGCATCACAAATGCTTTGAATAAAGACATCCGCGTTTGCAAACACGGATGAGAAAAAATCAAATTTCTTCTTGCTCCGGCGATGGCTTTTGTTTTTCACGTTTATCTTCTACCATCAGGATACCAAGCCGGTGAATGGCCGTTTTCACACTCCCCACCTTTTCAAAAACCAAAGTAAGTTTTTCTTTTCTTTCGCGTATTTCGCAACAGTCCGGATGGTTTTTGATGGTTTCGATAATCTTTCCAAAACGTTCCGACTGGAAAAAATCAGCCTCATTACCACCGGTGAATACGCCAATCATTTTGTTGAATTTGAGAATCAATTTTTCAAAACCCAATTGCCGGGCCTGCCAACGCAAGGGCAAACTTTGGAGCAGCTCTTCCGTGGCCGGTGGAATCGGCCCGAAACGGTCAATCAAGTTCGCCCTGAAAACATTCAAGGCTTCCTCATCTTCCACAGCATCCAACTGCCTGTAAAGCGTCAGGCGCTCCTCAATGGCAGGCACATAAGCATCCGGAAGCCTGATTTCCAAATCCGTTTCCAACTGACATTCGCGCACAAATGCCTTTTGTGCATTCTCTTTTTGAAAAAGTGACTTAAACTCGGTCTCTTTCAATTCCATCACCGCTTCATCCAAAATGCGCTGATACATCTCAATCCCGATTTCGGAAATAAATCCGCTTTGCTCGGCCCCAAGAATATTTCCCGCCCCGCGAATATCCAAATCGCGCATAGCAATGTTAAAACCACTTCCCAAATCGGCATAATCGGTAATCGCCTTTAAGCGCTTGCGTGCATCCTGCGGCAAAGAAGCCAGCGGGGGAGTCAGCAAATAACAAAAGGCCTTTTTGTTGGCCCGCCCCACCCTGCCGCGAAGCTGGTGCAAATCACTCAAGCCGTAATTTTGAGCATCGTTGATGATGATGGTATTGGCATTGGGAATATCCAATCCCGACTCGATAATCGTAGTAGCCAGCAACACATCATACTGCCCATCAATAAAATCGAGCATAATTTTTTCCAGCTTTTTCCCGTCCATTTGTCCGTGTGCCACGGCAATGCGCACACCCGGAACAAATTTCTTCAGCATATCGTGTACATTCATAATGTTTTGCACACGGTTATGCACGAAAAACACCTGTCCACCTCGTGAAATTTCATACGTAATGGCATCACGAATACTATGGGGATTGAACGAACGCAACTCGGTTTGTACCGGATATCGATTGGGTGGTGCTGTATTAATGATAGAAAGATCACGGGCCCCCATGAGCGAAAATTGCAAAGTCCGCGGGATGGGTGTGGCCGTCAGCGTAAGCGTATCCACATGGGTACGCATCTGCCGGATTTTTTCTTTCGCAGCCACCCCGAATTTCTGCTCCTCATCCACCACAAACAATCCCAAATCTTTAAATTTCACATCCTTACTCAAAATTCGATGCGTCCCAATGAGGATGTCGATTTCACCCTCCGCCAATTTCTGAAGGGTCTCCTTTTGTTGTTTACTGCTTTTAAATCGGTTAATATAATCCACCGTTACCGGAAAATCCTTTAGCCGTTCGCTAAAAGTCTTAAAATGCTGCAAAGCCAAAATGGTTGTCGGAACCAATACCGCCACCTGCTTGCTATCGGCCACCGCCTTGAAAGCCGCCCGGATAGCCACTTCGGTTTTACCAAAACCCACATCCCCACACACCAGCCTGTCCATAGGATGAGACTCTTCCATGTCTCTTTTAATATCCTGTGTTGCCTTCAGCTGGTCGGGCGTATCTTCGTAGATAAAACTGGCTTCCAACTCATTTTGCAAATACGAATCGGGCATAAAACGGTAGCCCTCCACCGCCTTCCGCTTGGCATAGAGCTTAATCAAATCGCGGGCAATGTCTTTTACTTTCGATTTGGTTTTATTTTTCAGCCGATTCCAGGCACCCGAACCCAACTTATTCAATACCGGAGGTGTTCCTTCGCGACCAATGTATTTCGATATACGGTGCAGCGAGTGAATGCTGACGTACAAAATATCATTGTTTTTATAAATCAGGCGGATGGCTTCCTGTTTTTTGCCGTTGTTGTCAATCACCTGCAAACCGTCAAACCGTCCTACCCCATGGTCGATGTGCGTCACAAAATCGCCGGGTTTTAAATCATAAAGTTCTTTGATGCTCAAGGCCTCTTTACGCCCAAATCCTTCACGCAGATGAAATTTATGGTAACGTTCAAAAATTTGATGGTCAGTATAACAAAGTGTTTTCAGGTCATGATCGATAAACCCGGCACTCAGACCGAGTTCCAAGGGTGTAAATGAAACCGCTTCCACAGCATGCGTTTGCTGCATATCTTCAAAAATGGCATGTAAACGCTCAATTTGCTTTGCATTTGACGAAAGGAAATAGGACCGGTAGCCCGCTTCGGCCTTTTGCTGTAAATCGCTGTGCAACAAATCAAATTTCTTGTTAAAAGCCGGTTGTGGCGACTGATGAAAGACCAATTCGGGCGCATCGGTAAAATGCTTCTCCGGCCCAAATTCCAGCGTTTTGAATTGTCGCAGCTTTTCAATAAAAAAACTTCCATTAATAAACAGCTCTTCCGGAGGCAACAGCCCAAGCTCGGGGGCAAGAGAACCAAAAGTATTCAGCGCTTTTTCATATTCCTGAACAATCCGGTTGTGCACAAAATCAACTCCGGCCACCCACCAAACGGTTTTTGCCGGAATATAATCGGGAAAACTAATCCGCTCCTCTTTCAACTTCCGGTCCTGCACATTGGGCAACAAACTGATGCGGTTAAGCTGCTGAACCGACAACTGGGTAGCCGGATCAAACGTTCGAATCGACGCCACCTCATCACCAAAAAACTCAATCCGGTAAGGATGGTCATTCGAATAGGAAAACACATCCAAAATACCCCCACGAATGGCAAATTGACCCGGTTCGGCCACAAAATCAACCGTTTCAAACTGAAAATCAAGCAACAAATCACTCAAAAAATCCAACGAAACCTCTTCCCCTTTATGCAACTTCAGCATATTTTTATTCAGGAAAGTCTTACTCACCACCTTCTCCGCCAATGCCTCCGGATAAGTCACCACAACGGTTTTCCGCTCATCGGTCATAAACCGCTTCAGCACCTCCGTGCGCGACAACTCATAGGCACTATCCAACTTCTCCGGCTCGTAGGGCCGCTTATACGTAGTAGGATAAAAAAGCACCCGCTTTTTGTTATGGTCCAGCGC
>CBETNY010000253.1:0-3567 GCA_965537275.1 uncultured bacterium
CCGAAAACGCCCTGATTGATTTAAGCTTTCTCGGTATTAAAAATCTGCTGGTAGTTCGGGGAGATCCACAACCGGAGATGAAACAATTTATTCCTGAAAAGGATGGGAATGCCCATGCATTGGACCTGGTGCAGCAGGTTAGCGCCTTAAACCGTGGGCAATACCTTGATGGGGCATTGAAAAATACGCGATCCACCGATTTTTGTATTGGCGTCGCGGGTTATCCCGAAAAACACAGCGAATCACCCAATATGGAAAGTGATATTCATTTCCTGAAAAAGAAAATTGAGGCCGGCGCTTCTTATATCGTTACCCAGATGTTTTTCGACAACCAAAAATATTTCGATTTTGTTAAAATCTGTCGTGAAAGAGGGATTCATGTTCCCATCATTCCGGGGTTAAAACCCCTTTCAACCTTAAGCCAAATGGTTTCGTTACCCAAAACTTTTAACGTAGACCTTCCCGAAAGTCTGGTAAAAGAGGTGATAAAATGCAAAGACAACAAAGCAGTCCGGCAAGTGGGTGTAGAATGGGCTATCCATCAATCCAAACAGCTACTCGACTTTGGCGTACCCGCGTTGCATTTTTACACCATGGGAAAATCGGACAACATCAGACAAATTGCCAAAGCTGTTTTTTAATCCCGTGACAATCGATTGATTAAAAGGGTGTAATGGTAATACCGGCAGAAATAGGATGTAACTCAGGACCATGGCCCACTTTAAACAAGGACACCAACTGATACGAAACATACAGGTTCAATGATTTATAACCAAAGCGAATTTCGGGACTATAACCAAAAGTACTCAGGTTGTAAACCCCTTTCGATTTGATCTTTCGCTCAGGGCCATTGGCCACCAAGGTACCGACATATTTTTGTTTGCTATCAATCAAATACGAGATTTTCAAACCCACACTCCATTTGAATCCTTTTTTCCCCCTCAATTTTAATTGCATGGGCACCTCGGCATAGGTCACCGTAAGTTTATCGTTTTTCAAAGTCAATCCGGTGCCAATAGGCACAAAATCAATTACATCGCTTTTGACATCATCAATTTGGCCGTCTTTTAAATTTAAATTATGGTTACCGATACCCAATCCAATACCAAAAGTAGTCGTCTTACTGTTACCCACCGGAATGTTATAGGTCATGTAAACATTGGTTCCTTTGTTCAGGTTACGCTGGGTAACGGTATTGGGAACATTAAACCAATAATCGGTGAACAAGTCAACACCAACGGTTACCTTTCTCTTTGCGCTTTCGGTAAGCACCTGTGAATAGGCCTCTTGTGCCGAGGCAAATAAAAATAAAATAAATAAACTTAAGATAATCCGTTTCATCGAATAATAGTTTTAATGATTTTTACAAAGATAGTACAATTCCTTATTTAATTTGGCTCCGTCAATAAGTTGTCAAGCAGTTTACGCACCTTGTCCGATTCCCATCTGGCAGCCCCCTTTTTACTCAGTACCACCTTTCCTTTTTTCGAAATAACAAAGGTAGTCGGAATACTTCGGCTGCTAAAATCATCCGGAACCGATTGAAAACGATAAAAGGGTAAGTTTTCGTATTGGTGATTACGAGCAAAAACATTTATTTTTTCAAAACGCTCGTTGCTTAGCAATAAAAAATGAACACGCCCTTTGTATTCATGGTAAAGGCTTTGAATGCCCGGCAATTCGGCAATACAAGGAGGACACCAGGTAGCCCAAAAATTAACAAACACCGGCTTGTCGAGAAAACGATCGAAACGAAGTACCTGGCCCTTTGAGTCCATCACCTGCCATTCTTTGGTTTGCTGACCGATTTCGTATTGTTCGTTTTCTGATAATTGAGAAGGCGCGAAGGAGGTAATCCTGATAAAAACAGGGGCAATTTGCTTCCTGGTTCCCGGTATCAACAACAGCAAAATAAGGAGGACAAACAGGAAATCGGTAATGATGGTAAAAGGTTTCTTGGTGTGGAAATAGTTGGTAATCCACCGCTTAAGTTTATCAAACATATTGAGGGTTAAAAAGGTTTATGACAATTGCGAACGTCTGTCAAGCAAAGCATCAATTTCTTCCTGGCTCAGGTTAGGATTTTTCAACATTCGGTCAATTTCAGCAATTTCTTTGGAAGGATCGTCGGGAGAAGGTTGAATATGAATGGGGGGTTCTTCATCTTTCTTTTCAATTATTTCAAATTCACTTTCACCCAACTCTTCACGCAGCTGTTGAATCAACGACTTTACCATTTCCTGAACGCCTTCACCAAACTGACCTTGCAACTGATAGGCAATCTGGTCTTTCATGGTGGCATAATTTTGAAAAAAGAACTTAAACTGCTGCAGCATGGCCTTATTCAACCCGGGGATTTCATCCATCCCCTGCTCTTGCTTTTCCATCAGCTTATTAAAAAGCCGGAAAAGTTCGTCCAAATCCTGTTTAAATTTTTCCATATCCATAGCGACTACAAAAATACAAATAAAACAACCCTCAAATCAATAGAATAATAGTGAAAATATTAAATTATCCTAAAACAATACCAAATTGAAGAAATTGTCGCAAAAGAAGATACCCCACAAAAAACAGCACCGCACTCAGTAAATCCATCCAAAGAAATGAAGGGAGCCGCTTCAAACGGACACCCTTGGCTTCGATGCCTTTGACCCATAAAAAAGGGACTAAAATGACCAACCCCAACAAATAGGTCGCCCTCAAATTTGCATGTAACTCTTGCATACTCATCAAAAAAACCAATCCCCAGGGTATGACAAATGCAAACAAAAAATAGGAAGGGCGTATGCGGTCTTCATGCATGTGCTCAGGAGCAATACTAAGCATAATGAGCTTTCCCAAACTTAATCCGGTAAGGTAAAGAAAATACAACGCCACCACCACAGTGATGATCACTACCACATCACCAATATGCATCAATTCCGACACACGATAAACTCCGGTACGCTGAATCCCGTTTTCAACAAATGTCCCAAAGGTCATGGTAAACGAATAAAAAGCCGTCCACAACAAAAAAAATGAAAAGGATTGAGTTTTACGGCGAATAAAAACATACGCAACAAAACAGGCCATTCCCAACAGCAGACTCATGATGGGCCCTGATAAATAGATGGTAATCACTGCATCGCGCGTCCATACCGGATCGTTTAACCGACTAATAAATTTAACCCCCGGTAACAACAACCGGGCCTGAACATTAAAATCGTAACTGAAATAAAGTTGGGTAAGTCCGTAAAACAGACGAAGCATATACCAGGCAAACAAAGCGGAAAAAAAAGACACGCCCATTACTTTTACCCACGAGAGGCTTTGCTTTAGGTTAGGCTGTTTCATTGTAGGGACTTATTTTTTGTAAAAATAACAAGAATCTATGGATGGGCAAGCGGACATTCTCATTTATCGCCCGGGACGCTGCTTGCCCTTTGCATTGGCAAGCTTTTTCTTCCGACCGGATGTTTTTTTCTTTTTTTGAACCGAAAATCCAAATTTTCCCACAAAATCACCCAGTACAAAATATTTGCCATGGGCATAGGCAATGGGCTCAGCCTTCGACAAATCAAAAGCGCC
>CBETNY010000254.1:0-3523 GCA_965537275.1 uncultured bacterium
TTAGAGTGCCTAAAGTTAGTTACAAATTCCAAACTCCAAACTTCAAATTCCAAACTCCAAACTCCAAACTTCAAACAACCTTTATATCATTCCGTTTACGCCCATCCCGAAAAGGGCATAATCGTATTTTACCGGATCGTCGGGGTCGAATCGGCGGAGGGTGGCAGTAAGTTCTTCCACTGCTTTCCAGTCGTTTTGCTTTCGCAAGAGTAATCCTAATTTCCGCGCCGTATTTCCAGAATGGACATCCAGCGGAATCATAAGGGCTGATGAGGGAATCCCTTTCCAAAGCCCAAAATCAACGCCCCGGGTATCTTTTCTTACCATCCATCTTAAAAACATATTGATGCGTTTGGCTGCCGAACCTTTTTGGGGATTGGCCAAATGTTTCTCTGAACGTTTTAAATGGGGCGATTGCAGTAGCTGCGCGCGTAGCCCGGTGATGGTATCTTTGATGGTGCCATGCTGTCGGTACAACTGTGTGCATACGCCTTCCAACCCGCCATTTGTTGCATACAGTTGGTGTAAGGCTTCCAGTAGAAAGAGTAAATCGGAGCTGTTGAACGTGCGGTAAACAAAGTGTTCAAATCGTTTTAAATCGCTTCCCTGTGCCTGCATGACAAACGAATAGGGTTGATTTTCCATCAACTCCAGCATTTGCCGGGCCACTTTTAATATGGCAGGCCTTCGACCCCATGAGATTAAGGCGGTAAGAAATCCGGCAATTTCAATATCCTCTTTTCGCTGTAGCATATGAGGAATGCTGATGGGATCAGCTTCGATAAAGGAGGATTGATGAAAATGATGAAACTGTTGATTTAAAAGTTGTAAAATATCCACAGGTCTTATTTAAAGCGATTCAAAATAATTTGTAAATTTACAGCACAAACAAATACTAATTCATTATGAGGAAAAAAATTATTTTACCCGTGTTTTTGTCAGCTTTAGCGCTGACGATGATGGGATTTATGAAGCCAACGCATACGGAAAAGCCGGTTAAAATGAAGGAAAATATCCTGGTCATCCCGGCTAAGGTTCAACAGGTGATTGACCAATCCTGCTATGGTTGCCACCATTCAGGGGCAAAATCGGAAAAGGCAATGAAAGCGTTGAATTTTGATAAACTAACGAAGTTGACTAAATTTAAGCTGGTAGGTAAGTTGCAAGATATGGCGGATGTGGTTTCGGATGGTGATATGCCGCCTAAAAAGTTTCTTGCCAAGCATCCCGAAAAAGGGTTGAGTGAGAAGCAAAAAAACTTGCTGATTAATTGGGCGGGAAAAGCGGCTGAAAAAATTATAGCAAAGCAATAAATTGAACGGAGATGAAAAAGTGGTGGTGGATAATATTGGTTTTGGTGGCTTTTGGACTCATCCAGTTTTTGGGTAAGCGTCCATCGGTAGCGACAGACAAGGGGTCTGCTGATCTTATTCGGACTTCTCATGTGCCTCAGCAGGTTGTTACGTTGTTGCGCACCAGTTGTTACGATTGTCACTCTAACGAAACCCACTATCCGTGGTATGCGCATGTGGCACCGGTTTCGTGGTTGGTAAACCGTGATGTAAGAGAGGGCCGCAAGGCGCTTAACTTTTCGAACTGGGCCGATTTAAAGCTTAGCCGTAAATTAAAAATGTTGAATAAAATAGGTCGTGAAGTGGATGAAGGAGAGATGCCAATGTTTGTTTATCCCTTGATGCACAGGGAGGCAAAACTTTCCGCTGCCGACCGAAAGTTAATTGTTGAATGGACTGAAAGCTATGGTGAAAGCCTGTTTTCGGAATAGAAAACATAAAAAAAGCCGACTTTAAAGCCGGCTTCTCAGGTTAATTTATGGGAATTTATTATATTTTCTGAACGGTTTCCACGCTTTTCATTCCGAGATGAATCGCATCTTCGTTCAGCGGAATCAATTTATGATGCCGTTCGGGTAAAGATTTTTTCAATCCTTTGATTACATTTTCCATTTTTACAATGGGTTTGATTTTCAGGTATGCTCCCAGAACAATCATATTAAATGTTTTTGTATTTCCCATTTCAGCTGCTTTTTTTGCCCCTTCCACCCGGTAAATGTTAATGTCTTTACGGGTGGGATGGTGGGTAATACCATTTGGATCGTAGAGCAGGGTACCTCCGGGTTTAATCGACGCTTCAAATTTATCCATCGACTGTTGGTTGAGGATAATAGCAGTATCGTAAGCACGTAAAATGGGCGAGCTGATGCGTTCGTCACTTAAAATGACGGTTACATTGGCAGTTCCACCACGCATTTCAGGTCCGTAGGAGGGCATCCAGCTTACTTCCTGGTCCTGCATGATGCCGGAGTAGGCCAAAATTTTTCCCATCGAAAGCACCCCTTGTCCCCCAAAACCGGCTATGATTATTTCTTCAGTCATTTTTTCGTCTTTTTAAATTTGTAGCTCTATTTTACTAATTCACCGTCAACTTTGATATCGCCAATGGGATAAAAAGGAAACATATTCTCTTCCATCCAATGGTTGGCATCCACCGGTGTCATTTTCCAACCGGAGTTACAGTTTGACACCACCTCAATGAATGACAAACCGGGTGCATCATTAAGCTGATTTTGAAAAGCTTTTTTAATGGCTCGTTTGGCTTTACGCACAGCCGAAGGGGTATGTACCGATTGACGTGAAACGTAATATGTACCAGGAAGCTGAGCAACCAGTTCGGTAATCTTCAAAGGATGCCCCATTAAGGCAGCATCACGGCCATAGGGTGTGGTGGATGTTTTCATCCCCTCAAGAGTGGTAGGAGCCATTTGACCACCGGTCATACCATAAATACCATTATTGATAAAAACAATAACAATTTTTTCACCCCGGTTACAGGCGTGGATGGTTTCGGCGGTTCCGATGGCCGCGAGGTCGCCATCACCCTGATAGGTGAAGACTACTTTGCCGGGCCACAATCTTTTTATGGCTGTAGCCAGCGCCGGAGCACGCCCGTGGGCGGCTTCCTGCATGTCCACGTTCATAAATTCGTAAGCAAGTACCGAACAGCCTACTGGTGCAACACCAATGGTATCATTTTCTTTTCCCAGCTCTTCAATTACTTCCATAATCAAGCGATGGGTGGTACCATGGCCGCAACCGGGACAATAACTTAGCGGCTTGTCAGTCATTAACTTGGTCTTTTGATAGACCAGGTTTTCCGGTTTGATGATATCTTTAATACTTATTTCTGACATGGCTTATTCTCCTATAATTTTTTGTTCAAGGGCCTCGGCAACTTCTTCAGGTGAATGGATAATCCCACCCAGGCGCCCGTAATGTTCAACTTTTACCCGGCCATTTACAGCCAGACGCACATCCTCAACCATTTGACCGGCACTCATCTCAACCGAAAGAAATCCTTTAACTCCCTTATTGACCAAGGCGTCAATTTGTTTGGTTGGGAAAGGCCAAAGGGTGATGGGACGTAACAAACCTACCTTAACGCTTTTTTGGCGTAATAGTTTGATAGATTTTTGAGCAATCCGTGCACTGGATCCGTAAGCAACAAT
>CBETNY010000255.1:0-3518 GCA_965537275.1 uncultured bacterium
CAGAACAAACAGAATAACAATCATGTTCCTGAAAGAGAGCATTTACTATTGTTTAGCCTTATTGTTTAAAAACTTTTTTCGTTTCCAAAACGTGTCCTTTACGAACCTGGATGAGATATATGCCTTTCGGCGATCCCGACAAATGAATATTTTGTGTATTGGTCGATGAATTAGCCTGATAAATGACCCTTCCACTCAGGTCAAACACACGGATCGCGGCATCTTTTACCCCCTGCACATGCACAATATCCGATACCGGATTGGGAAATACGCTCCAGGTGAAAGCACCGGACGAAGTTGCGTGCGGCTCAATGCCATTGGTGATGTCGTTTAAATTATCCATGCAAAAATACGCCGGCGTATTCATGCCGTAATCACCCACATCGCTTGAATGCAGCTCAAAAGTCAGGCTATCCACTGCACCAAGTGGTTGTAAATCAACCCAACCCCAACTTTTTAAGATGTAATCCTGCTGCGGATCGTCCGAGCGGAAATCGGCAAGGTAAAAGTTTACCGAATCGGTGTAATTACCATTTTCATAACCTCTGATTGTCAGAAAGAACCAGTCAGGATCAGTACCGTCGGCACCGCCGAATTTCTTGGCATACGCATCACCATCCTGCATCGACAAAGCCGCATATGTCGAGTTGGTGATAAAAACGCCTTTAAGCACAGTGCCGGCCAGGTCTCCCTTTAATTTTACCGACGAAGGGGATCCTGCATAGGAAACAGCATAATTGGCAGAACCGTTGACCCCCGATGCTGTGATGGCACTGTATTGATTACCCCAACCGGCAGTGGTATCATCGGTCATGTTAGAATATGCAAACCCCGACCAGCTACCCCAGTCAACATTGTAACTGTTGTAAAAATAAGCGCTTCCGCTTTGGAACCCTCCCGTCGTATCGGATCCATTCCAGTATGCGTTTGTCGAATCAAATTTCAAATCCTCAAAAGTTGAGATTTGCGCCTGCAAAATGAAAGGCACAAGCAGGCCTAAGGTCAGCAAAACTAACAGAAAGTAATTTTTTTTCATGATAGAAATTGTTTAGTTAAACATTACAAAAATTAAAACCTAATTTTCGTAAGCCAACCGGACACAAAAAGGGGGAAGAAAGGAATTTTCCTCCAGCTTTTCCACCGAAAGCTTCGAAAAAACAACAATGGCAGGTCTTCCGGCTCTCCCGATTTTTAAACGGCCTTCCCATCTCGCCAGGGGCGCGACAGTGGCAAAGGATGTTTAAAAACTTTTATCCCGAAATTCCGGGATCAGGATTACGGCTGCGGGGACAGCTCCTGTTTCTCACAGGATTCCCTTAACCATTATCTACTACAAATGTAGAAATATTTTTGAATGATTGTGGACTTATGAAAAAAATATCAAATCACAACGCTCCGTTTAGAAGACGCCCAACCACACAAAACCATAAGGATCCAATTGAATGCTGTGAGCATCTTCATCGAAAGCAAACCCTTGTAAATTCAAAACAAAGGTATGGTTTTCGGCAAGTGGATGTCTGATTTCGATGGGTTCATCCGAAAGGTTATTCAGCACCAGAATATTTTCATCGGCCATGCTACGCACATAGGCCAGTACTTTATCGGTAGGCTTTCCGTTTGTCTCAACCACATCAATAAATTCAGTATTCCCCCGGCCAAAAGCAGGATGTTCTTTTCTGGTATTTAACAACGATTTGATGGATTCGTACACTTTTGCATGAAAATTATCAGGGTCTTTTAGGTCTTCAGCCAATTTTTCCCAGTCAACACGCCCCCGCACCAGGAAACGGGTATCATCTTTTCCGGTAAGTTTAATTTGTTCCTGATAATATTCGTCATCGTTTAACTTTCCAAACTCATCGCCGTAATACACCACAGGGCTGCCGGTAAGCGTCAACATGAGTGAATAGGCCAGGCTGATTTTACGCACATCCGTTTGGAAAAGCTCGGCCAATCGTGCCGATATTCCTTCACCCACGCGAAAATCCCATTGGGGTTGATGACAATAATTTTCATGAATATATCTTCTGTCTTCTTCGCTCACATAGACCAACTCAAGGCTTAATTCGTCGTGCACACGAAGAAAGGTAAACCATTGACCAATGGCCGGAATTTCAGGGGTTACCGCAGGGCTAAGCGTATGACGAATAGGCTGACTACTTCCCATGGCAATGGATTTAAACATCATGGGCATCAGCGGAAAATGATAAGCCGCATGACATTCATCCCCGTTGCCCATATATTTTACCACTTCGGTGGGTTTTTGACAAGCTTCGGCCAACAAGAGTGACCCCGGCTTCACATAATCGAGTATGGCTCTGAAAAATTTTACAATGGTATGGGTTTTGGGACGATTTTCACAATCGGTTCCCTCCTCTTTCCATAAGTAAGGAATGGCATCCGCACGGAAACCATCTACTCCCAGACTTTGCCAATACAACAAAAACCTTGACATTTCAACCAATACCTGAGGGTTTTTGTAGTTTAAATCGGGTTGAAAACTAAAAAAACGATGGAAATAAAACCAGTCTGTTTGGGGAAGAGGTTCCCAGTTACTTTCTTCAATTCCTTTAAATAACAAACGTGCCTCACCATACATCTCGGGATCTTTACTCCAGATATAATAATCGCGATACGGATTATCCTCCGACTGAATGGCTTGCTGAAACCAGGGATGCTGATCGGAAGTATGATTCATGGCAATATCAAAAATGACACGGATCCCCCTTTGATGGGCCTCTTCGAGAAATTTTCCGAATATTTGCTCCTGCTCTTCCCTTGAAAAACCTTCGGACAAGCCCAACAAATCGGCACGAATCCGGTCGTAGTGACGTATATCAAAGCCGGCATCCCGCATGGGCGAATCCAAAATGGGTAACAACCACAAACAATTCACACCAAGGTCTTCGAGATAATCCAATTTATCGGTTAATCCTGCAAAATCTTTATTAAACAAATCGACATAAAGCGAGTAAACCACAGCATCTTTGTACCAATCGGCAGTTTGTCCACTTTGGGTGCTTTTATATTTTTCCGACTCTTTTAGAAATTGATGCAACAATTCCATTCCGGCATCAGGATAAAGTTCCTGCCAATATTTTTCTAAAGATGTTTGATTCATCACTCTTTTTCTTGGTTTATTTTGGGTTCACAAAAATAATGAATTCAAGCCACGATTGGCACTTCCACACTATTTTACCCCGGCACAAATCAAAAAGAAAAACCTTCACAGTAATTTTACAGTGTTTCAAACGATTGCTATAGATGAATTGATCCGCATCGGTGCGTCATAGACAAATCATAAGCCTGAAAGTCCAATTTATGTTATCTTTGACACTCATTTTGAAACGGTCAATCCGGAAAAATAAAATCGCTTAAACCATGATAAAAAAATCAAAATTCATTTCACTGTTACTTGTACTGCTTTTCAGCAGTTTGATTACTTTTGCGCAACACCCGAACGTTCAACGCATTGATCCTCCGTCGTGGTGGGTAGGCATGCATCGTCCCACCTTGCA
>CBETNY010000256.1:0-3514 GCA_965537275.1 uncultured bacterium
CCGGCCTTTATCAGAGGCTGTTTGACATTGAAAAAACGAAATCCTATCCCTTTGGAGGAGGTAGAGCCGGTCGAAAACATCATGAAACGTTTTGTTACCGGGGCCATGTCGTACGGTTCTATCAGTAAAAATGCGCACGAGGCCATTGCCATTGCCATGAATACCATTGGCGGCCGCAGCAACACCGGCGAAGGCGGAGAAGACCCGCAACGTTTTGACACACAAAAGCAAAGCGCCGTAAAACAAGTTGCTTCCGGGCGTTTTGGCGTGACCAATAATTATCTGACACATGCCAACGAAATTCAGATAAAAATTGCTCAGGGGGCCAAGCCGGGTGAAGGAGGCCAGTTACCCGGATATAAAGTGAACAAAATTATTGCCAAAACCAGAAAATCAACGCCGGGGATTACCTTAATTTCTCCGCCACCCCATCACGATATTTATTCCATCGAGGATTTGGCGCAACTCATTTATGATTTAAAGGTTACCAATCCAAAAGCCGGCATTTCCGTGAAACTTGTTTCTGAGAATGGTGTGGGAACCATTGCCGCCGGTGTAGCCAAAGCACATGCCGATCTGATTATTATTTCCGGTGGTGAAGGGGGTACCGGTGCCAGTCCCGTCAGTTCCATCAAGCACACCGGATTGCCGGTGGAACTGGGTATTGCCGAAGTACAGCAGACATTGATGATGAATCGTCTTCGGGGGCGCGTAAAGCTCCAGGTTGACGGCCAGTTGAAAAATGCCAATGATGTGGTGAAACTGGCCTGCCTCGGTGCGGAAGAGTTCGGCTTTGCCACATCGGCGCTCATCGCCCTGGGTTGTGTAATGATGCGAAAATGCCACACAAACACCTGTCCGATGGGGATAGCCACGCAGGATAAGTCATTGCAAAAACGGTTCAGGGGAAAGCCGGAATACGTAATTAATTTCTTTCGCTTTCTTGCCATGGAAGTGCGTGAGGAGCTGGCCGCTTTGGGATTCTCTAAATTTGATGATATTGTCGGACGTACAGATTTACTGGAAATCGATCGCAGTGTTTTTAACCGGAAAATGGAAAATATTGATTTTTCCGCCTTGTTGACAAGGGTGGAAACAGGAAAAAACACCGTCAGGCATAACGTTTTATCAGAAAATGGTAGCGTGCTGAAAAATCATTTGGATTTCCATTTGATAAAAGAAGCAGAAAAAGCTATTCGGGCTAAAGAAAAGGTGTGGTTATTCCATATTATTCGCAATATTGACCGTTCCACGGGGGCCATGTTGTCCGGCGAAATTTCACGTCGATACGGCGACAAAGGGCTGCCTGATGATACCATAAACGCTGCATTTTCGGGCTCGGCAGGGCAGAGTTTTGGTGCCTTTCTCGCTAAAGGTGTTACCTTTCGTCTCGAAGGAGATGCCAACGATTTTGTGGGGAAGGGGCTTTCCGGCGGAAAAATTATTATTGTTCCCCCGCGCGGCTCGGTTTTCAAGCCCGAAGAAAATATTATTATCGGAAATTCAACCTTTTATGGTGCTACGGGAGGGGAAGCTTATATTCAGGGAGTTGCCGGCGAACGGTTTTGTGTCAGAAACTCGGGAAGCCGGGTGGTCGTTGAAGGGGTTGGTGACCATTGCTGCGAATATATGACCGGCGGCAGAGTAGTCGTTCTTGGTAAAACCGGTCGGAATTTTGCTGCCGGAATGAACGGTGGCATTGCTTACATTTTGGACGAATCGGGCGATTTCGATTATTTCTGTAATAAAGGGTTAGTTGATCTGGAAAAGATAGAAAATAAAGCCGATACGAATGAATTACAAGGACTTATCAATAATCATCTGCTTCATACCCAAAGCCGGCTTGCTGCCAGAATTTTAACGAATTGGGATGAATATCTTCCCAAATTTGTGAAGGTAATTCCTTTTGAATACAGAAAAGTTCTTGAAGAAAAAAAGTTAAAAGAGCTCGAACGTAAGTTAAAATTTACAGAAGACAATCCTCAACGTTACGAATAAAAAAAAATCAGAAAAATATTGACATTATGGGTGATTTGAAAGGTTTCATAACTGTAAGCAGGAAAGAGGGCGGCTATCGGCCTGTGAATGAAAGAATTTATGATTTTGGTGAGGTGGAGCAAACACTTGACTTTCAGGACAGAAAGCTGCAGGCTTCACGCTGTATGGATTGTGGCGTTCCGTTTTGTCATTGGGCTTGTCCTGTGGGGAACAAAATGCCCGAATGGCAGGATGCCCTTTATCGCGGTCGCCTTGAGGAAGCGTATGAAATTCTGCATGCTACCAACAGCTTTCCGGAAATTACCGGCAGAATATGCCCGGCTCCTTGTGAAAAATCATGTGTGCTTGCTATTCACGAAGAAGCAGTTACCATCCGCGAAAACGAATGTGCCACGGTTGAGATGGCTTTTAGCCATGGGATTGTCAAGCCATGCCCTCCACAAAAAAGAACAGGTAAAACCGTTGCGGTTATTGGTTCCGGCCCTGCCGGATTATCTGTCGCCGACCGTTTGAACCAGTTAGGCCATCTTGTAACGGTTTTTGAGAAAAATGATGCCATTGGCGGTTTGATGCGCTATGGTATTCCTGATTTTAAACTGAACAAAGCAGTCATTGACAGGCGGCTTTCTGTCTTTGAAAAAGAAGGCATTATTTTTAAAACCAATATTTTGGTCGGTAAAGATATTTCATCTGATGACTTATTGGAAAATTTTGATGCGGTTGTTCTGGCCATGGGCAGTGAGCAACCACGCGATTTACAGGTTAACGGCCGTGAGTTGAAAGGGATTCATTTTGCCATGGATTTCCTGAAGCAAAGCAATTTGAAAGTAGCTGGAAAAGAAATTCCGGCAGGTGAAATGATAGATGCCGCAGGAAAAGATGTCCTGGTGATAGGGGGAGGCGATACCGGTTCAGATTGCGTTGGAACGGCTATTCGCCAGCGTGCAGCTTCCGTAACTCAGATAGAGATTTTACCGAAGCCTCCTGTAAAACGGGAGTTGAATAATCCGTGGCCCTATTGGCCCAATGTATTACGTACTTCAAGTTCACATGAGGAAGGATGTGCAAGGCGATGGAGTTTGTTAACAAAAAAGTTTTTGGGGCAAAACGGTCAGGTGAAACAGGCGGAGGTGATTAAAGTTGATTGGACCAAAAACGAACAGGGACAATGGACAATGACAGAAAAGGGAAAACCGGAGCTGCTGAAAGCGGATTTGGTTCTGCTTGCCATGGGATTCACACAACCGGTTCACCACGGCTTCCTTGACAGCCTCGGATTGGAATACGATGCAAAGGGAAATGTGAAAATAAATGAAAAAAACCAAACGTCAGTAGATAAAGTTTTTGCCGCCGGAGATGTTGCCAAAGGTGCTTCACTGGTAGTAAAAGCAATTGCTGAGGGTATTTCAACTGCTGCTTTTGTGGATGCATTTCTTACCGGAAGTTAATTTTTGAAAAGGGTTTTAAAATCACTAAAGTTTCGCACTTGGCGATATCTATATATAAATTTGAAACA
>CBETNY010000257.1:0-3511 GCA_965537275.1 uncultured bacterium
ACACTCATCAATATCGTACTCGATTTGGTTTTCGTATTGGCTTTACACTGGGGAATAAAAGGGGTTGCCCTGGCTACAGTCATTTCACAAGCACTGGCATTTTTTGCCATTATTATCTACATGAATCGCTACCATTCGTTTCTGGATTTCAGGCCTCTGAATATGAAATTTGATACGGATATTTTCAAAAAAAGTTTAAAAATCGGATTGCCAACAGGATTTCAACAGACTTTTGTTTCGCTGGGATTTCTGGCGCTTTACCGTATTGTGAACATGTTCGGCACATCCACCATTGCCGCTTACAGTATCGCCATTCGTATCGGCTCATTTGCCTCCATGCCTGCCATGAATTTTTCGGCAGCCCTTTCTACCTTTGTAGGACAAAACCTGGGAGCCAACAAAATAGAACGGATATCCAGAGGACTTCGCGCTACCTTAACCATGTCGAATTCAGTTGCTTTTGTAACCGGTCTTATTGCCATTTTATTTGCCGAACCGTTGATGGCTGTATTCACAAAAGATGTCCAGGTAATTGAAATCGGCAAACAATATCTGCTCATCGTTCCCTTTTTCTATGTGATTTTTGCCACCATGTTCACCATCAATGGAGTAATGCGGGGGGCAGGCGACACATTTATCCCGATGATTATCACCATTATTTCGCTGTGGATTGTCCGGATACCGGTATCCTACTGGCTTTCGCTTCATTTTGGTACAAAAGGAATTTGGTGGGGGATTCCCATTGCATGGATGGTGGGATTAATTTTTGCATTCAGCTATTATAAAACCGGACGGTGGAAAAAGAAATCGGTGGTGAAACACCAAAAATCATAATCCTCAGAAAAACGCTTTTTCCCCCTTTATTTTTTATTGCTTCATCACTTTACCTACATAAACTTGTTGCTCGCCGGTTATTTTCAATAAATAAAATCCGGGTAATAAACGGTCTAATCCGTTCAAATACACGGTTTTTGTTTTGAAACTTTCATGCTCAAGCTGCCGGTAAACCACACGCCCGCTCAAATCTACCATTTGAACCATCAGGTCGCCCTTGAACACACTGATTTGAACTTTTAAATGGGAATAAAAAGGATTGGGATAAGCGTTCACCAACACTTGTTTTGAAACCGAGGGCAATCCGGTGGTGATTTGCAAAAGTGAGTCGGCTTTTGCAAAATCGGGAATTCCCCAACCCATCAACGAATCGGGCACAGCCGATTGTGAAGCTGTGGCTTTTAACGCTGCAATAATTTGCATATTGGTGGCAGTGGGCTGCGCTTGCCATAAGCACGCCGACATACCCGCCATCACAGGCGAAGAAAAAGAGGTTCCGTTACCAAAGGTAACACCCGTAGAACCGGCCACGGCTGTGCCCTGCCCCATAGCCATCACGGTGGGCTTTATCCGGCCGTCGAAGGTGGGGCCTATGGAGCTAAAAGAAGCCCGATGGCCACTCCCATCCACCGCCCCGATGGTAAAAACACTATCGCCATCGGCCGGAGCACTAATCCATGGAAAAATGTTGGAGTTTCCTTCATTGCCCGCACTGTTCACCACCAGGATACCTTTACCGGCAGCAATTTCTGCTCCTATGGTTGACACGCAGGTTTTTCCATCCATATCAGCATACGGATGAGAAACCGTGGTATCGTCAAAGCCAATGTAACCCAACGAGCTGTTAATCACATCCGCCCCCACACTGTCGGCAAATTCGGCACCCGAAACCCAGTTATATTCCTCAATAATATTTTCTGTAGGCGCATCTTCGGTACGCAGCAGCCAATACGATGCTTTGGGTGCAGTACCAATCATGGTTCCCGGATCATCAGCGGCCATGCACGAAAGCACCATCCTTCCATGATAATGCTGAGGATAAACATTGCCACCCGGATTAACAAAATCTTTGGTTCCCAACAATCGTCCCTCGTCACGCAAGCTGTCAAAAAGCGGATGTTGCGGTACATCGGAATAACCGGCATCCAGAATGGCTATCACCATCCCCTGACCACGATAACCTTTTTCATGCAGACCGATTCCATTGATTTGTTTAATTTGCGTAAGGGCAGAACCATATTTCTTTTCCGATGCAGAAACCGTTTTCTCCTTTTTCGGTGGGGTCACATCCACCTTTTCATTTTTAAAATAAGGACTTTTACGAGGGGTTCCCGCCTTAAAAAAGAGGGTTTGTTTTACAAAAGGCAAATGCTCGATGCTGTCCAGCGCAACCGAATCGGTAGTATAAATGGTAACCCCGTTCATCCACCGGCTGTGGTTTAATATTTTCACACCAAAACTCGCCACTTTGTCGATATACGACTGATTTACCGGTATATCATTTTCAACAATGGGAATATCATGCGCCTGCCGCCTGGCTATGGCCCTGGCTGTCAAAAATTCTTCGGGACGCAAAAGAGAATAAGGTGAATGATTTTTATCGGTAAATTGTATAAAATATTTATTCGGCGCAATTTGAGCAACGGCAGAGAAAGCGGATAAAAAAATCAACAACAGAAGGAATCCGATTTGTTTCATATTTAAGACTTAAAAGATTTATTTTATTTTTCCAGACTGTTGTTAGAGGTATCCACATCGGGGATGTCCATAGCGCCCACCTCTGCTTTCTTGATATTTTTTGTGGTATCGGCCTGAACAATCACCGCCTGAGTACCTTGTCGCCACACAGATGTAGGTTTTATAAAGGTTTCTTCGGTTCCATCGGTGTAAAAACAATGCACCTTCACAGGCATGGGCAGCCCACCAATGTTTTCAACCACAATCTGATTGGCATTGGTGATTTTTTTGATCCCCTGATCGGCATAGGCACGATCAAAAAACCAGGGCTCAATAAACCAGGATAAATCCTGACCACTCATCTGGCTGAAGGTGTTGAAAAAGTCGAATGGAATGGGATGTTTTCCATTCCAGCGCCGGATATACTCATGCAACGCACGTGCAAAAACTTCATCTCCCAAAGCATCACGTAAAAAGCGATAAGCCAACGACGACCGGGTGTAGGCCTGCACCTGATAATATCTAAAATCGGTATACAAATTGGAAGGCAACATCAGGGGCTGTTCCATTTCGCGCCCGCTTTTGCCATTAAAATTCTTTACCGACGGTATAAACTCGGGATAATGCGGATAAACCGAATAAGTAAAAAGATCGGAAAGATAGGCCGCCCATCCTTCATCCATCCAGGCATATTTTTTCTCGTTGGTTCCCATATAAAAGGGGAAATAGGAATGTGAAATTTCATGAAACACCAAATTAGCGAGAAATACAGAATCCTTCGGATCCCCATCGTTGGCCATCATGGGTGTTTCCATTCCTCCCATGGGAGTCCCGTTGCTAAAGGAAGTCATATGCTCAAAAGGATACGCCACGCCGGGCCATTGAAACGACTGAAACAATACACTTTTACGTGCCATCAATGCGGCTCCACCGAAAGTTTTTGACGAGGCAGGATAAATGGCCCCTACCCTCACCCGGCGACCGGCAGCCGTGTCCACCA
>CBETNY010000258.1:0-3499 GCA_965537275.1 uncultured bacterium
CCTATGAATAAACTCTCCGGTAAAAATGCGCACTCGTTTTAGTCCCGCGATTCTTCTTTGTTGGTTGCGTTGGGATTGTGTGTGTGTTTTGCAACTCCCATTGTGTGCTTTGCGGGTAAGTTTTCTACGTGCGGGTGTTGGTTTCTTATTATTTTTGCACCCTCAATACAAACTCTATATGACAGCAAAAGATGTTGAAATAATGGCACCTGTTGGTTCTTACGAATCGCTGATGGCTGCTATTCAAGGCGGAGCCAATTCGGTGTATTTTGGTATTGACAAGCTCAATATGCGTTCGCGTTCTTCCAAAAACTTCTCCTTAGACGACCTTGTTAAAATTTCAACCATCTGTAAAGAAAATAACATTAAGAGCTACATTACACTGAACACTGAAATTTATGATGATGAGCTGGCATTGATGAAAAGCATTGTGGATGCTGCCAGAGAAAACAACATTACGGCCATCATTGCTTCGGATCAGTCGGTCATCCAATATGCATACAGCCGGGGCGTTGAAATCCATATGTCGACCCAGGCCAATATTTGCAACATTGAAGCGGTAAAGTTTTATTCACAATTTGCCGATGTGATGGTAACGGCACGCGAACTGCGTGTGGATCAGGTAAAAGCCATCACAACTGCTATCCGTGAGCAAAACATACGAGGTCCGAAAGGCGAACTGATACAAATTGAAATATTTGCACACGGGGCTTTATGCATGGCCGTTTCGGGAAAATGTTATCTGAGTCTGGATAATTTAAACTCGTCGGCCAACCGGGGCGCTTGCTTACAACCCTGCCGCCGAAAATATACGGTGAAAGATACCGAGTCGGATTTGGAACTGGAAGTAGATGGAAAATACATCATGTCGCCCAAAGATTTGAATACGGTTTCGTTTTTGGATAAAATACTGGATGCCGGCGTACGCGTGTTGAAACTGGAAGGCCGGGGTCGTTCGCCCGAATATGTAAAAACCGTTGCCCGTGTCTATCGCGAAGCTGTGGATGCCTGGTTTGATAACAATTACACACAAGATAATATTGACCGCTGGAATGCTGAACTTTCTAAGGTATACAACCGCGGCTTTTGGGATGGTTATTACCTCGGCCGTAAAACCGGTGAATGGACCGAAGAATATGGCAATCAGGCTACCGAACGCAAAATGTATGTGGGGAAAGTGACCAATTATTTTGGGAAAATTGGCGTGGCTGAAATCAAAGTGGAGAGTAACGGATTTGCCGTTTCCGATAAAATAAAGATTATCGGAGAAACCACCGGGGTGTACGAAGACCGGATTACTGAGATCCGTCTTGATCTAAATCCGGTGAAAACCGTTTCAAAGGGCCAGCTCTGCTCCATCCCTACTAAAACATTGGTACGCCGCGGCGACAAGGTTTACAAGGTAGTGAAAGCCGACAAAAATATTCCGAACCTGGTACAGCGGTAGGTCTCTATTTGGAACCGGTTTGTATTTGCACCAGATTTTTCATTTTGTCATCATAAATCCTTGAGTCAGAAAAAGGAGCTATTTTTCGGGTGTACGCATACGCTTCCCTGGCCTTTTGATAATCTTTTAAGGCCAAATAAATATCCCCAAGCAGGTAATACTGATTGACATCCCACTGATTGCGACTGATACACTGCTCATTTAATTCAATAATGGCTTCCTTATATTTTTGTAACCCAATCAATGCCTTCACTTTCACGAAATGAAAATACCAGATATCATACACAGCAATGGCTTCGTCCGCCTTTTTTAACAAATCGGCATACAATTTCTGGTCCTCCAGAATTTTAAAGATAAAACTCCGGGGGGATATATATTTTGGATTAAGGTTCAGGGCTCTTTCAAATTGTGCCTCGGCCGAAAACCATTCATTTTGTTTGTATTGAATCAAACCTGAATAATACCAGGGCATGGCCAACTGATTGGCTTGCCTTTTTATGATGTTGAAGGTATTATCGGCTTCGGCCCACTGTCCGTTTTCAATAAGACGCAACCCCTTGTTAATTTCATGCATATAGCGTTGATCCAAATGCAATTGATTAAACTGCAAGGAGATGTTCCACAATTCCAAATTGCTCATCCAGTCAATATCGGTACACGATTTCATGGCTTCACCCAAATTCACCGAAAAGGAAGAAAGGTTAGAAGGTAAGCTTGAAAAAGCCTGGAGCAATTGCACATAGGGTTGCTTTTGAAGACTATCCTGACTGCGTAAGTTATTCAGAATGTTTTCATCGACCAGTGCCTTTTTTTCTTTAATGTTTTGATTGAGTACGGTAACCATCTCTTTAAAATCGGCTAACCAACCGGTGTTGGCCAACTCCTGCTCTTTTTTTGGAAAATGATGCAGACAATCGATGGATAACGAAACCGGCTGAGCTATATCAACCAAAGAATCGGTATAGGTAAGCATGCGCGACAAAATATCTATATACAACGAGAACTGATAATTGTTGTAACTACCGGTAGCCAGAAAGTCGAGGTATTGTTGGTTGTATTTCTCTTTATTGGCCGTGTACAAATCCGCCAACTGTTTTTTTACATTATTAAAATAGATAGACAAACCGCCGGCATCGGGAACATTGCTTTTAAACAGGGGATCAAACAGTGCGGCATCGGCATCGAGGGCATCAAGAGACGAATCGCAACGGTTTAACCATTTTCGATCAATTTTATTGGCTGCCTTGGCATCGAGTTCCTTATACGCCGCTTCATAAAGATCGGCCTGGTTATGTGCACTTTGTTTCAACATTTCCAAAGCATCCGAATAAAAACCATAAGCTTTGATTTCATCGTTAGACTGTGCATCTTTCCAGATGGGAAAAAGAACGTTATAGGCTTTTTTAAACGCTTTACTGTTCATCAGTTGCTTTCCCGAATCAAATATTTCTTTATACTTTTTATAGGAGGGTAAAAATGAATCGGGCAGGCGAATGGGAGTCGATTTGTCAACGGCCGAACTGAGAACAAACTCTTTATACAAAATCAGATTTTTTTTACTAAAAGAGATGACCACCGCTCCAATTTCTTTTTCATTTCTCATTTTTTTCACCGGCGCACCTGTTTGAGGAATGCTGTTGGTTCCCTGTACAAGGGTAATGGAAGCCATATAATTGGAGATATCCGATTCGCGAATGGCATTTTTTCGGGCTTTCGGATCCATAAAAACCAAAAAAGACAAGGTAGGACTCTGAATAAACGTTTCGGCATTCAGCGTGGTATCCCCGTCAGTATTACTCAGTTTGGCAAAAACAAAATAGGTTGTCTTACCCTTAATTCGATAGTTTAATCGCACCTGTTGGGCAAAAATATCATGCGCAACAAAAATCATGATAAAAACAAAGAGAGAAGATAAATAAAAACGTTTCATAGTTCGGTTTTTTTACATAAACGATTCAAGAAGCATTCAAAAGAGATACAGAAAGAGAAGGCTTTGGCACTTATTCCCTTTTTGCGTGCTAAAATTAGACAATTTTTTCAATGTTTGATACT
>CBETNY010000259.1:0-3490 GCA_965537275.1 uncultured bacterium
TGATGACTTTGCTTAATTTCATGAGGCGCAATTTACTTTCTGTGCACCGGATAGGCCGGTATGGGTGGAATCGGTTTGGAACGCTTCATTTGTTCCTTAATCACCTCTATGGCCTTATTGAGTTGTTGATCGATCCCTTCGTATTCTTTTGCCGGATCGTTATCAACGACAATGTCAGGGTCAACCCCTTGATTTTCAATCACCCATTTGCCTTCGGTGCTGTAAGGAGCAAATTCGGGCTTGCGTAAATCACCTCCATCAATAAAGGGGAGGGATCCACGAATACCAACTACGCCACCCCAGGTTCTGCGACCAATGACGGTACCAATTTTCAATTTTTTAAACTGGTAAGCAAACAAATCGCCATCTGAAGCTGAGTATTGATCAATCAATAAGACTTTGGGGCCCAACATGATCTGCGCCGGTTTGGTGTTGGTTCCATTGTTACGCGACATACCGTAAAGGGTTAATTTGCGCATTAAACGTTCAACAATCATGGGAGAAACATTGCCACCGCCATTTCCCCGGTCATCAATAATGAGGGCTTTTTTGTTTAGCTGTGGATAAAAATGTTTCACAAACTCGTTCAATCCTTCAGGGCCCATGTCGGGAATATGAATGTATCCAACTTCGCCATTCGTGGCTTCACTGACCTTTTTGGTATTGTTCATGACCCAGTTGTAATAATATAAACCCGATTCGTCGGCAGTAGGAATGACCAACTCGTTGTGAGCTCCCTGCAGGTCAGGGGTGTTGTTTATTTTGAGCTCCACCTCTTTTCCGGCGGTGCCTACCAGCATGCTGTAAATGTCTTTGATATTTTTAGTGGATTGACCATTTACTGCTAAAATGAAGTCCCCTTCATGTACATTGACCCCCACATCACGCAAGGGTGAACGGGCATTTTTGGTCCAATTTTCACCAGGTAGTATTTTATCAATTTTAAAATATCCTGAGGCATCTTTGGAAATTTTGGCACCCAACAAGCCCTGAGGAATCCTTTTGGGCTTTGGTTTGTCACCACCATTTACATAACAATGGCCATCGCTGAGCTCGCCAATCATTTCACCGATAAGGAAATTCAGGTCGTTCCTGTTTTTTACGTAGGGTACCTCCTGGCCATATTTTTCGCCCACGGCATCCCAATCCAATCCGTTCATGTTGGGAGCATAGAAAAATTCTTTCATTTGCCGCCAGGCTTCATGATAGATTTGTTTCCACTCGGCAGTCCGGTTCACCATCACTTTCATGTTGCTGACATCAACATATTTCTTGGGTTTTATCTTTGATTGCGGAAGATTGACCACGGCATATTTTCCATTGGCGTTTATCAGCATTTTTTTATGGTCTGCCGAAACAACATATCCCCCAATACTCCCCAAACTACTTTCTTTCTTGGTTTTCAGATTAAACATTTTCAGTTCGGCACGGCGTGATTTTGATGAGAAATAATTGTAATAAACCTTATTACCGATAGCACTCAGGTTCCAATAATTTCCCGCCTGAACCGGTAATCCGATCACCCGGTCAATAATGCCATCAAAATCGATGTTTATTGCAGGAGTAGCTTCTTTTACTGATGATTTGCTTGATTTACCTTTTTTTCTTTTACCGGTTTTGGTTGATCCAGGTGTCGAATTTGGTTTCTCAATGTTCACTTCATCATTTTTGGGAGCAAAGGGGGAAGGGGTTGTTTTTTGCAGGGTAACAAAATAAATTTTACTCATGTCGCGATAGGCAAAATTCCATTCTACCGCACTATAAATGGGATGGTAAGTACGTGAGGAGGTGAAGAATAAGTATTTTCCATTGGTATCGAAACTGGGACCGGAAGCATCGTACCAGGTATCGGTAACTGCTTTCGATTGCTGACTTTTGGTGTCGAAAATATAAATACGACTGGCAGCATTATTCTTGGGAAGGGTGTAAGCAATCCAGCGACTATCGGGTGACCAGGTGTAATCGCGTATTTCCCAATCTTTCGAATCGGCTACCACGGTGAATGTTTTTTTGGTTGCAATATCGAGGTACAGAAGACGTCCCATTTTATCGGACCACAAAAGTTTTTTGCTGTCGGGCGACCAGATGGGATTGTAACGATAGGTATCTCCATTAAAGGTGAGCTGTATGGCGGCTTCCTGTCCGTTTTGATTTTGTATGTAGATTTCATCCTGGCCTGTTTTATCACTGATGTAAGAAATAAACCGGCCGTTGGGCGACCATTCAACATTCCGTTCGTGAACGCCTGAAGTTTGGGTTAGGTTCCGGGTGATGCCACTTTCCGCAGGAACACTCCACACATCTCCACGAGCACCGAAACTGACTCTTTTCCCGTCGGGTGAAACGGCCCACGACCGGATCATTTTTGAAGCGTCTTTTAAAACATTCCGCCCGGTAATCAGGTCATTATCTATGTAAACAGGTACTTTGGCAATTTTGCCTGAGGCTATATCGTAGTTGTACAGATAGCCACCATTCGAATAGATGATGGAGTGATCTCCGAGAGATGGGAATTTAATGTCGTATTGGGTATAATGGGTTATTTTTTTGGTGGTTTTGGTGTTCAGGTCGTATGCGAATAAATTCATGGTATGGTCGCGGTCGGAAAGGAAGTAAATGGTATGACCATGCCACATGGGGAATATGTCTTGTGCAGGGTTGTTGGTGATGTTGACAACTTTTTTTGTGTCGAAATCATAAATCCAAATATCATCGGCCATACCTCCTCTGTAATATTTCCAGGTACGGAATTCACGGAAAATACGGTTGTAAGCCATTTTTTTACCATCGGGCGAAAATGAAGGCCATCCACCGGATGGAAGCGGCAATTCTTTGGATAAACCACCCTGATTGGACACTTCAAAAAGCTGCCCTTTAAATGAATTGAAAGATTGCTTCCTCGACCGGTACACGATATTCCCATTGTTAGGCCAGGTCATCACTATGTTGTTGGGGCCCATACGATCCGAAATATCATCACGGTGAAGTGTGGCGGTGTAGGTTAAGCGTTTAGGAATGCCTCCTTCCGAAGGGATAACATAAACTTCGGTGTTGCCATCGTATTGACCGGTAAAAGCAATTTCTTTGCCATCCGGCGAAAAACGGGCAAACATTTCATAACCGTTTTCGTCCGAAGTAAGCCGGCGGGCAATACCACCTGTTAAGGCTACCTGATAAAGGGCTCCGGCATAGGTAAATACGACTTTGTTTCCATGTACTGCAGGGAAACGAAGCAAACGGACTTCTTGCTGTCCATAGCTCAGCCCGGTGAGCAAGAGTATACTTGCTAATAAAATCACAATTCTTTTCATAGGTATCTTTTTGAGATTTGTTAAAAAGTGAATTTAATGAAAGAAACGAAATGTATGCCATGCTTTGTTATGCTTTGGTTTACTTTGTTTTATGGGTAAAACGAGGGCTGTATTCATGGGTGATTGTTCATTTTGTTACAGTCATTGTCCGTAATCGGACACTCTCTGCCGGATTTGTT
>CBETNY010000260.1:0-3485 GCA_965537275.1 uncultured bacterium
TTGGGAAATTTAGCATCAGCCGGATCATCCGATGGCACATAAACCATGGCTGTAGAGGTGGTTTTCACCACTTTGTGTGCTAAAAATCCGAACGACTGACCGGCATAAAATAACATGCCTGCCATGACAAAAATATATCCTAATTTTTTCATTTTTGTATTATCAATTGTTACAAAGATAGATATTTAATTTTGAAACTTTCTAAATTATTTTATATGCATGGGAACCATAAGTTCAATTAGTAACTGCGATTTATTTAGGAGTAATAAATAAATTAAAAGCCCCTGTCACAAAAAATCTATCAACACCCTCTCAAAATATCAATCATTTGCAATATCTTTCAGCATAGGCACAAACTGAAAGGCCCCAAAAGTCTCTTTTTTCAGGTTTCCGGCTTTCGTTTTTATAAAACGGGTCATGGTTTGGACACTTCCCTTCCCGATGGGTGAAACCAAAACACCGCCCACTTTCAACTGATTGAAGAGTGCTTGAGGCACTTCAGGGGCCCCTGCGGTAATCAGTACCGCATCAAAAGGGGCATACTGTGGCAAACCCTTATAGCCATCACCCAGGAAAAGATGCGCCTTCACCCCCATTTTGGTCAATAGGACCTTGGTTTTCGCATAGAGTTTTTGTTGTCTTTCGATGGAATAAACTTCAGCGCCCAATTCATCCAACACGCAGGCCTGATAACCGGAACCGGTTCCAATTTCAAGTACTTTCGCTCCCTGTTTCACACCAAGCAAAAGGGTCTGAAAAGCAACCGTATAGGGCTGTGAAATGGTTTGTCCCGAACCAATGGGAAACGGTTTATCTTCATAAGCAAAATTAATAAAACCCGAGTCGAGGAAGAGATGCCGTGGAACGCGGTTCATGGCCGCCAGAATATTTTCATCCAGAATTCCTTTTTTCCTGATTTCGTCAACCAGTTTTTTACGCAAACCTTTATGCCTGTACGTGTCTTCCATTTATCAACAATTGATGTTGGTTACTTCTTGTTTTACCCTGCGAATTTAACCAATCTGGCTTTTACTTTTGAAAAAACAATCCTCATATGATAAAAATTGGTCTTTTGGGATCGGATTCTGCCACAGAGAAACAACTTGAAATCGTCAAATCGATTAAGGATGTGGAGATTATTGGAATTTACGATTCGGACACCCTGAGGATTAACCGGCTTCAACGCAACACAAAAATCCAAGCGGTGACCCATTTAAACGACCTCATCGGGCACTCCGATGCACTGATCATCGGCTCTACCCAGCTCCCGGTATTTCATCTTGCTTCGTTGGCCGTCAAAAATTCGAAACATCTTTTTTTGAACCAGCCGTTTCAATTTCGGTTCGACCAAATTGTTCCCTTTATGGATTTGGCTTCCGAAGCCCATGTGCTGGTTCAGCCCGGAATGAACGAACGGTTTAATCCGGCATATATCAAAGCCACCGGCCTTGTCGACGAGATACAATACATCGAATTAAGCCATACTTTTCACTTTGAAAGCCATCAAGATCGTATTGAAAAAATTAGCAGATGCCTGGCTGAAGACATTGATTTAATCAGTCACCTTGTCAATGCAGGAATTAAAAAAACCTATACCGCTCCGGTATTTGGTCACGACGACCTCCCCATGATGATAAATATCCGCCTTGAATTTAACAATGGCGTGGTGGCAAACCTGGACATCGGTAGCAGACTCAGCCACAAGGAAAGAAAAATCATTGTCTACCAGTCCGATGCACGCATCCACATTGATTTGTTAAACCAACATCTGTTTACCGAAAGCCACGAACCTTCACTAAAAGATGAACCACTTACTGCAAAAAAAATCCAAACAAATTATCACGATCCGAGTAAGGAAGCCCTTCATCATTTTATCCGTTCCGTTCGTTTACAAACCGAGCCCAAAGTAACCTTGGACGACCTTTTAAAAGCCCTTCAAACCAAACAAGCCATCGAGCAAAAATTTATGCGCGTTCGGGTTTTGTAATTTCTTGTCCATATTTTACAATAAGACAAAATTTTTGTCGTTACAAAAGAACCTACATGATTTAAATCTTATGAGAAACCCTAAATTCCTTTCCCGAGCGTTCATAAAATCAGTCATTATCAAACCCATTCAGGAATGAATCACAATTACCAACTCATAAAATATGTGGTACTCGACTGGATAGCGGCTGTGTTGGCCTGGGGATTCTTCTATTTATTTCGGAAAATACATGAAAACCCTCAAATCTTTTCCCAACTTTATGATGTTTTTGACGATCGTAAATTTTGGTTGGGGATCCTGATTATTCCAATTTTCTGGCTGTTGTTGTATATGATGGCAGGTTCGTATCGAAGGGTTTACCGTAAAGCAAGGTTGAAAGAGTTGGGCCAAACCCTGTCAAGTGTATTAATTGGTGTTATCATCTTGTTTTTCGTCCTGATTCTTGACGACATGATTCACACCTATAAATCGTATTATGAATCCTTTGTTGCTCTTTTTATTTTACAGTTTGGTTTTACATACACTTTTCGGCTTTTATTAACCACGCATACGGTAAAAAAAATACACCGACGTGAAATCGGTTTTAACACAATTATTGTGGGAAGCAACGGAAATGCGGAAAAAATTTATCAAGCCATCAATAGTGAAGAAATCTCCTCGGGAAACAAGTTTATCGGTTTTGTTAATGTGCACGACCGAGATCAATTCAAGATGCACAAATACTTGCCCCATTTGGGCAGCTATCGCGACTTAAACAACCTGATTGAGAAGGAGCAAGTAGAAGAGGTTATCATTGCCATTGAGCGATCAGAGAAAGACACCATTCAACGAATTATTTCTGAGTTGGAAGAGACCTCCGTCATTATCAAAATTATTCCTTTGTTGCAGGACATCCTGTTTGGTTCGGTAAAAATTTCAGGGATTTTTCACACACCGCTCATTGAAATTTCGCCGGATTTGATGCCCACCTGGCAACAAATGATAAAGCGGGGGATGGATATCTTCACCTCCATATTCGTACTTATTTTCTTTTCACCGCTCTTTATCATAACGGCCGTTGGCGTAAAAATGTCATCACCCGGTCCGATATTGTTCCGGCAAAAACGAATCGGCCGAAAGGGCAAACCTTTTACCATGTATAAATTCCGGTCGATGTACGCCGATGCCGAAAAAGATGGCCCTCAACTTTCGGCTGACAACGACCCACGGATTACTCCATTTGGTATGTTCATCCGGAAAGTTCGCCTCGACGAGATTCCACAATTTTATACCGTACTGCTGGGTCATATGTCTCTGGTGGGGCCACGACCCGAACGGCAATTTTACATTGACCAGATTGTTGAAAAAGCCCCCCATTACCGGCTGTTGTTGAAGATAAAGCCCGGTATTACGTCGTGGGGCCAAGTGAAATACGGATATGCTTCGTCCATTGATGAGATGATCGAGCGCTTGCAGTACGACTTGCTTTATCTCGAAAACATGTCGCTTGCCATGGACT
>CBETNY010000261.1:0-3477 GCA_965537275.1 uncultured bacterium
AAAAGGACGTTGAAAAAGCCTTCACCGTAAGCATTTCCAATGAGGCGCTGGACAACGCCATCCTGCTGATGAACAGCATACGAAAGTCACTGACCACGCTGTACCGGCTTCGCGCTCAGTCGCCCGGAATAATTGCAGGCAGCGACCTTGCAGCAATAGTAAAAGCAGTGATGGTGATGGATAAATCCGAAGCTGCCGACGCATTACAACAATTGGTGAGCCTTCTTGAACAGGAGCCCGTGGTGGCTTCCCGCAAAAAACGCATTTTGATTTCAGGTAGTGTCTGTTCGCATCCCGACATTTACCACATCATTGAAAATAAAGATGCGGTGGTGGTTTGGGATGATTTATGCAGCGGATCACGCTATTTTGAAGGTATTGTCGAACCGCAGGATGATCGGATGGCCGCGCTGGCACAGCGTTTTACCGACAGGTATGTATGCCCTGCCAAACATCTTGGCATTCAATTTCAAATGGAAAATTTGAAATCCCTAATCCATCAACATCAGGTGGATGCGGTTTTGTTTATGTTGCTAAAATTTTGCGAACCCTTTTCGTTTGACTTCCCCGACATAAAAAACGAGCTTGAAAAAATGGGGGTGCGTTATATCATGGTCGAAATGGATCAGCATAACAAAATTGATGAACAGATGCGTACCCGGATCGATACCTTACTCGAAATATTATAAATCAACAAACAATCAAGATGGCAGATCGACTTAAAGCGACAAAGAGAATGAAGCGCATCATGCGGCGCTATTATTTAGAGGCAAAATATGCCAAATTGCTGGGTAAAAAAATTGCCTGGATTACCAGTGGTGGGCCCGTTGAGCCTCTGATTGCCATGAATATCATTCCCATTTATCCCGAAAATCACGGTGCCATGATCGGGGCTTCCAAATTGGGTGGGAAGATGTCGGAATTTGCCGAGGGGCTGGGATATTCGCAGGATGTGTGTTCTTACGTGAAAGATGACATCACCTCTTCCATCACCAAAGAAAGTCCGGTTCCGGGGGGACTTCCCGAGCCCGACATGCTTATCTGCTCAAACAACATTTGCGGAACGGTGCTCAAGTGGTATGAAATTCAGGCACGAAAATTTAATGTACCGCTGTTTATTTACGACACCCCTTTTGTGCATACCGAGTTTACCGATGAAGCCCGCGAATATGTTAACGAACAAACCAAAGAATACATTCGGTTTTTGGAAAAACATACCGGTAAAAAGTTCAATTATAAAAAGATGAAAAAGGTGGGGCACCTGTCGTTGGAAGCCATGCGCTTATGGAAAGCCGTGCTGGACACTGCCGCCCACAAACCCAGCCCTTTGACGGCTTTCGATGCCTTTTTCCATTTGGCACTCATTGTTACTTTAAGAGGTAAAAAAGTAGTTGTTCGTTATTACAAAACGCTTTTGAAAGAGTTGAATGAAAGAACAGCGCATAACATCGGAGCCGTGGACAACGAAAAATACCGTTTGCTGTGGGATAATCTTCCCATTTGGTTCAGAATGCGCTGGCTTTCCGATAAATTTGCTTCCCATCAGGCGGCTTTGGTGGCCGACACCTATACCCAGGCTTGGTGTGGAGTGATTGATTTAATCGATGAAAACGATTTTTTGGGAACCATGGGTGAAGCCTATACCCGTATCCATCTGAATGTGGGAGTTGACCAAATGGCTGACACCATCAAGACCTTTATCAAACAATACGATGTGGATGGTCTGGTGATGCATTCAAACCGCAGTTGTAAACCCTACTCGTTTGGTCAATACGATATCCAAAAACTCATTCGCGAAATGGACATCCCCGTATTGATGATTGAAGCCGACATGACCGACGACCGGAAGTTCTCGGAAAGTCAGGTGGAAACACGCATTGATGCATTTATGGAAGTTATTAAACAAAGGAGGAAATAAGATGATTACATTGGGTTTGGATATCGGTTCGCTCACCGCCAAAGGGGTGTTGTTAAAAGAGGGGCAAATGCTTGAAAAACATCTAATTCCGGTGGGTTACAATTCAAAAAAAGCAGCCCTTCTATTGATGGACGAATTGTTTGAAAAGGCTAAAATTAAACAAACAGATGTTCAAAAGACCGTCGCCACAGGCTATGGACGCAACAACATTGATTTTGCCGACAAAACCGTTTCCGAAATTATTTGTCACGGACGCGGCATTCACTTTTTATTGCCTGAAATTCGTACCATTATTGACATTGGCGGACAAGACAGCAAGGTAATCATTCTGGACGACAAAGGCAATGTGGCCAACTTTGTGATGAACGACAAATGTGCAGCAGGTACCGGCCGTTTTCTGGATGTGATGGCGCGGGCTATGGAAACTGAAATACAGTATTTTGGCGAACTGGCCTTACGCGGGAAAAACCCTTCAAAAATCAGTAGTGTTTGTACAGTATTTGCCGAATCGGAAATTATCTCACTTGTGGCCAAAGGCGAAAACCGCGAAGACATCACTTCAGGTATTCACCTATCCATTGCCCGGCGCATTGTTTCGATGGTAAAGAGGGTTGGGATGAAACCACCTGTAGCCATGAGTGGCGGAGTGGCTTTAAATGTCGGCGTGATTGACGCGTTACAAAAACTGCTGGAAACACCGGTGATTACCACCCCCCTGGCACAATACGGTGGTGCATTGGGTGCGGCATTGCTGGCAGAAGAATAATAATAGTGGTTTCATTTCTGAATTTTTTACAGATTAGCCCGCTTGATGACCGAATTCCTTACCGAGAGATATCAATTTTTTTTGTTGCATCAGGCATTACAAATACTTTGTATAAAAGCATTCGCGTTGCAAACGAAGATGAGATAGTTAGGGTCTTTCCTTAATACGCTACCCGGTTTTTCGGGCCATTCCAATTAGAGTTTTTAATTTCACTAATCGAGTCAGGATGTTTAGGGGGGCTATGACACTTTTAGTCGTAACGAACAAAGTACTTCACAAAAACTTTCCTATTGTCCGGCCCCGGAACCGAATTCTTTTCCCAAAGCTATCAGTTTCTTTCGTTGAATCAAATAGAAAACAGCAGTGACTGAAGGGATAATCAGCATGGATAAAATCCAAAACCTTTTATTGAAAATCTCATTCCTCTTCATATCGATGATAATGGCCATCCAGGTGAGTAACAGAAAGGCAAAACCTGCTATCCACCAGGCACTCACCAACTGCCATTGTTGTATCATGGCCACCGCGCCCAGCAGGGTGAGTACCAGACTAACAATTACCACCACCCAAATAAAGGTGGCATTCAGGGGTAAGGAATATTTTTTCATACCAAAACGATTTCGTGACAAAGGTACACGATCGGGCCAGACGGATGCCATTCTTGTGCGATAAAAAACGGATGATTGTCACCGGGTTTTTTCAATGTACCACATAAAATTGTATCATTTTGGGTTGATGATTCACCTCACAGAAAAGAAAATAGGTTCCGGCATGAAGACTACCCGTATTTATT
>CBETNY010000262.1:0-3470 GCA_965537275.1 uncultured bacterium
TCCCATTGTTATCAAGCCAAACACACAAGTTAAAATAAGGAGTGGTTTCGAACGGACTATGATTAAAATAAATCTCTACCGATTGCAAGGTATCGGGAACATTAAGCTTAAACCTGTAAGCCACCTCCGAACCGGAGGAAGCCACACCATACGCCAATTCGGGTGACCCATCGTCGTACGAATAGTAATTATAAAAGGGTTGTATGCGAACCATCGAATCAACCAAGGCGGGGCTTTGACTTGAATCGCTGATGAAATGAACCATGCGATAAGAAGCGGTGTCGCGGTCATAATTGAGCGAAAAAAGACTGTTGACCGGAGGACAAGCCTGCGCAGCGCCACATGAAGTGTTGCACGACTGAAAACCAACCTGGTAAAAAGGAGCCAACAAGCAATCTCCGCCATTGTATCCATACGAAAAGGCACCTCCCCTTTCGTTGACTTCATATTGATAATGAACCGTATGATCGACCCGGTCGAGATTGGAGAAAAACAGATGAAAATCAGTGCGCAAAGCGTTGGTTGGATCCGCCCGGTATTGACGGTAAGGCATGGCTGTATAATGCTTTAGAAAAACAGGACTTTCACCCGAAAAGGCCAGGGCCGCATAGGTTGTATCTGCTGCACTGCGGCCCCTGTTCAAATACACCAAGTCGATGTTCCATTCATCATCATTGGCTTTCCATGAAGGATTGATTTCGTTGGCAATACTGGCATAATTAAGGAACCGAAACTGGAAACCGGCATGAAAAAAGGCACTGTCGCGCAAGGGAATCATCACCCGCACAAAGTCCTTCCCATATTTCTCCTGAAAAGCTTTCAAACTGGTTCCGGTGGTCTTCCAAACCGTTTTCCAAACGGTAGTTTTCTCCCATTTTCCTGAGGTGGCATTCAATGAACTATCCCCATCCAAAACCCGAAAAGCCAGCACGAGCGAATCGTTTTCTTCAGGGGCAAGGCCGTAACCCTGCGGTTGATAATAAAAACTCAGGTATAGCGAGTCAGCCGGGGAACATTTTTCCGGTAACGGATTCCAAATACTATCAAGCCGGATAGGTTTCGACAAAAGCTCGTCTGCCCGGAAGCTGGCTGAGCTGGCCTGAGCATAAAGCTGGCCTGTCGAATCAAGCGCATCCAGCGTAGCCACTCCCCTGTCGGGAGGCAAATACCCAAAACCATTGTTGACAAATACCGAAGTACCCAGCCATTTTTGAGCATCGGGAGCTCCTGCGGTACTCCGGAAATTATCAAAAAAAGGCAACGTTAAAAAAGCAGCCGATTGCCCGGAATGCTCACTCTTCAAACGACTGTTCTCCGTAACTGTTTGGTTTTGGGTAAGTCCGCCAAGGTACTCCTGCGCCTGCAGAGGATACAGTGTCATCACAAAAACTACAGAAACAAATATTCTAAAAAATTGTATCATTGTTGATGATTGGCTTTACAACGTTGCTGGTATCTTTCGAACTGGTATCGGCCTTCAGCTCTTCGATATAGGCATTGAAATCGAAATTTTCATCCGAACGGTACCAAATATTTACCGAATCGCCCATATTAAGCAAGGCATTTGACAGGGCTTCGGGCTCCGTTTTATACACACGGGCATGGGTGCTATCGGTAACATCCAGATAATATTCGCGCCCCACGTTCAGGGAGGCATCATGCAGACTATGGTGGGCTGCTTGCATGCTTTTGCCAATCAGAAATGGCAATGGCACCAAATCAGGATGCTCTCCCTTACCGACAACTAATGCGATTGCCGTCCCTTTGGGTAACCGCGTAGCCGCTTCGATGGGTTCACCATTGAGCAATTGATCCACAACTGCATTTTTAGCAAAATACTCCACATACTCCAGATGATCTACTTTTAATCCTTTTTCATCGAGTTGCACCATGGCTTGTCGCAACGAAAGATTTCGCAAATTGGGCATCTCAACCATCTCAGGCATTTGGGCTACGATGGTGAGGTAAACATGCCGTCCCTTTTTTACCTTGGCACCCGGTAAAGGATTTTGCATCACGATGGAGCCGGGCTGATGGCGCTTGTCATAGATCGAATCAATCACCATTAAATCGAAATAATCATCGAAATGCTTTTCGCGTAAATCTTGTACCATCTGTCCCGAAAAATCAGGAACCAGATAAACCTCACCATGACGTGTGAAAACATCCAAAAATTTTAACACGCCCCACAGCAGCCCCACTGTTAAAATGATGGAAATCAGAAAATGCAAGTAAAACTTCTTTTTACCTAAAAAATAAAAAAAGCCCATATTCGAATCTTTAACTTACTGTAAATTGAATAAACTAATTATTTTTGTCCGGAATAACACTTTATTGATTGAACTGGACAAAGGTAAAAATTATTAGAAAGGAAGAATGAAACATCCGCGAATGATTTAATCCGGGTTTTTACGAAAAATATCGCAACCTGCACTGTCTTGATGAAGACAGCAGCCAAACCCCCGATCACTTCCGGATAACAAAACAAATAAAACAGCGTGTTAATATTGATAAAATAATCAGCAAATGAAAAACATCGCAGTAGTATGTGGCGGAAATTCGGGAGAATATGACGTATCCATGCAAAGTGGCAAAATAGCCTGCCAAAATATCGACCCGGCAAAATACAATACTTTTTTGGTCGAGATTAAAGGTTTGGAATGGAATTACCTTGCCGACTCCGGCGAGAAATATGCCATTGACAAATCGGACTTCAGCCTCCACCTTGGGGAAAAACATATCCGGTTCGACGCTGTTTTCAATGCCATTCACGGCACACCCGGCGAAGATGGTAAGCTACAGGGCTACTTCGATTTGTTGAATATCCCTTACACTTCCTGCGGGGTTGACTCTTCTGCCCTAACCTTTAATAAATTTTTTTGCAACCGGTTTATCCGGTCGTTTGGCATCAAAACCGCGCATTCGCGCTCCTACTTGCGTAACGAAAAGATTCCTGTACAAGAGATTATCAAAGACCTTGGATTGCCCGTATTTGTAAAACCGTCAAAGAGTGGTTCAAGTGTAGGCATTTCAAAAGTAAAAAAAGAAGAAGAACTATTGGATGCTGTAAACGAAGCTTTTAAATCAGACGACAGGGTGCTGATCGAAGAATTTATTGCCGGCAGGGAAATATGCTGTAGTGTGATGAAACAAAAAAAAGAGTTGGTTGTCTTTCCACATATAGAAGTGATCCCTGCCAAAGAATTTTTCGATTATGAAGCCAAATACCAGGGAATTTCAACTGAAATCACTCCGGCCGAACTGGAAGAATCCATGGAAACAGAAATCAAAGCCCTCTCTTCTTTCCTTTACCGTCAACTGAATTGCAAAGGATTTGTTCGCTTCGACTATATCTTAACGCCCAAATCCCTCTATTTTCTTGAGGTCAACAGCATCCCGGGAATGACCCAAGCCAGTTTGTTACCGCAACAAGCCCGTGCATTTGGCATGAGCGAAAAAGCACTCTTTAC
>CBETNY010000263.1:0-3445 GCA_965537275.1 uncultured bacterium
TGGGCAACGACGGTGATTTGATGTCTATTGACAATGTGGAAATCACGGAGGGAACCACCGGCATTGGTGATAACAAGACTGAAATGGATGGACTGCTCTCTCAAAACTATCCCAATCCGTTTAGCTCACAAACACGTATTGCGTTTAAACTGACGAAAACATCAAACGTTCACCTGGCAATTTACAACAACCTGGGTAAGAAAGTTGCTGAGCCCGTTAAAGGTACACTGAATGCCGGAAATCATCACATTACTTTTGATGCGACCGGATTAAAACCGGGCATTTATTATTATCGGTTTTCCTTAAATGGTTTGAGTACAACAAAGCGGATGATCTTGTTAAAATAATTTTTTCTTAACACCATAAAAAGCCTCTTGCATAATAAATACAAGAGGCTTTTTATGTTCGGCAAAATGGTTGTATTGTTTATACGACAAAATGAAGAATTATGCATGCAATGCCAACACAGGCAATTCAAGCCGGAAGAAATCTTTTTTGTGCAGTTCGTTCCTGAAAAGGTCTTTAATCAGGTGTTTTTTCTCAGACAAAAAGGCAATCAGGTCAATTTTATTGAATTGAACAAATGTTGCCAACGCTTCTTCCTTATTTTCAGAAGCCACAAGTGAAAATTTTATTTTTCCGTCAAGTCGCTCTTTTTCAAAGGCTTTTTTCAATTCATCCATTAGGATGTTGGCCTGTTCGTTTTCTCCATCCAGTAGAAAATGACAGACATGGATGGTGAAAGACCTATTTTCAAACAATGTCATAAGACGTTGAAGGGTATGAATATCCGATTTGTTAAAATTGGTAGGATACAACAGGTTTTTAAAATGAAACTTCTGATAGTCTTCGGGCACAGCCAAAACCGGAATTTGGGCTTTCCCCATAATTTTTTCCGCCATACTTCCCTGCAAAAACCCTTTTTCTCCGAGACCGCGCGTACCCATAATCAACAAACCAGGCTGTAACGCTTCACACGTTTCGGTAATTTCCCATTGAGGATCGCCGCTGGCCAAAGAATAGGTCAGTTTAATATTATTGGTTTTTCCGCTTTGCTTTATCTCATCTTCCACCGCTTTCAGCAACTGATTCATATTGGTTTCGGCCTGTTCTTTCAAAGCAATGATTACATCACTGTTAAAAAAGGCATCTGTATCCAATCCCGAAGGGAAACTTGAATCGGGAATCATCACCTGATCGTTATAAATATGAAACAAATGGAAAGTAACTTCCTCATCGCCCGCCAACCGGACGGCATATTTGCATGAGTTTAAACTACCTTCAGAGAAATCAACCGCAATTAGGACAGTTTTCATGGCTTGTTTTTTTACAAAGATAATGAAATTACAAACCGGCTGCAAGGAAGGCCACTCCGACACCAAAGCCTACCAGCATATTAATCAGCTTTACCACCACAAAAGCTTTACGCGATTCAGCCAGCAAAGGCAAACTGCCATGCCCGTCCTGTACAATGGAACTGGCAATTAGAATACTTAGCGGAAGCTGGCCTGAGGCAAACAGGATAACAAATACCAAATGCGGACCCGATTCAGGGATAATACCAATGAGAACTGCTAAAATCAATACCCAAATCAGGTTCTGATGAATGAGTTGATTCAGATCGTAGTACTTCATCAGAATCGACACAAAAAGAAGGGTAAAGAAGGTCCACAAAAAGATTTTAAGGAAGTGTTTTTTGATGATATGCCCCCAGAGGTGTTTTTCAAGAAAGTGATCGTTTACCGTTAAAATCACCAATGTTGACAGGCCGATGACGCTGAAAAAAGTAATCTTTATCCAAACCGGATCGGCTTCCTGTGCCTGACCGGCTCCCAATTTCAACAATTGCTGAAATTGCCCTCCCCCTTCCTGATTGAAGAGAGTGATAAAGGTGAGAAAGAACAGAATACTCATCATCATTAGCGCCCTTGTCGGGGTGATATAACGAAGTTGATAAAACCAGGTTCGCGAATTAAAACAAGTACACTCGGGTACTTCGTGCACATGAAAATGTTTCTCGGAAGCATTTGAAATGAGTTTACGCTTGACAAAACGGTCGGTGAGGAAACCGGCCAAAATGGCCACCACAAAAATCAATAAATTAATAAGCAGGGCCTTTTCAGGAAAAAGTGAAAACATGGCGAAAGCCTCATCCCCCGAAGTAGCAATCATCGTAGCCACCAAGGCACCAGTACCGATAATATCGTGCACATAAAGCGAAACAGCCGTGTACGCACCAAGGCAACCCGGCACCACACCCAACAAGGCTCCTAAAACCACCTGTTTCCATTTGCTTTTCTCAATGTCTTTACTCCACAAGCCTTTCGTCAGAACATTCAGATACTCAATAATAAGCATCATGGCCATAACAAAAAAAGTAATCAGTAAGGCCTGTTTAAGAATGAGCAGGAATTGAATCATTTTATTTCTGTTTTTGAAATGCAAAAATAATGAATTTGTTCACTGTGTCCTTGTTAACTTGTTTAAAGTTAAATTATTTTTTGATATGTATTTAACTAAAAATCAGACAATAAATAACTTTTTTAATATACCTACCCCTTCGCCCCTTCCAAAAGGGGATTAGAGGTATTTATTGTCTGATTTTTAGCATTTTTGTCTGGCCCATTGGCTTTTAACTTTAAACAACTTCATTATTTAGAAACAACACAAAAAAGGACACTTTCGCTATAAATTCACAGCAGCATGAAAAATAGCAGTATTTTTGGTACGTAATTACTGATAAGAAAATGGGAAAGATAATTAACATTACAGAAGCGGTCTCAATTGCCTTACATGCCATGGTTATTGTGGCCCAAAACGACAAAGACGGAAAACAAATTAATGTAAATTTTATAGCCAACCAAACCGGAAGTTCAAAGTTTCATATTGCCAAAGTCATGCAAAAACTGGTAAAAGATGGATTCATCGGTTCGCACCGGGGTCCTGCCGGTGGCTTTTACATGATAAAAGAACCGGATGAAATTACCTTGTTGGAGATTTATGAAGCCATTGAAGGGAAACTTGAAGTAACAAAATGTCCGTTAAACCGACCCACCTGCCCGTTTAAGTCCTGCTTATTCGAAGGGGTTACCGTGCAAATGACGCGTAGCTTTAAAAATTTTGTGGCCGAACATACCCTGGCACATTATATCAAATAATTTATTCTTCACGGTTTCTCAGAAAGTGCGCTGTTTTTTCGAAATAGTCCTTCAAAAATATTTTATGATTCTCTTTCATGGTCGATTTTGACAGAGCCACCTCCATATTTTTTAGCCAGGCGTCAATGGTCTCGGTATTCACCGGAAAAGGAACGTGTCGCCTTCGCAAAGCGGGATGCCCACGTTGTTCGTTATAGGTAGTCGGCCCTCCCAAATATTGAATCATAAAAAGAAAAAGTCTTTCTTCAGCTCCTTCAAAATCACCCTCATACAAAGGAGACATCACC
>CBETNY010000264.1:0-3430 GCA_965537275.1 uncultured bacterium
GATAGGTATTTATTGTCTGATTTTTAGTATTTTTCTTTGGTCCACTGACTTTTCACTTTAAACAATCTCAATTAGAACTCTTTAATGCCTTATTCTTTTAAGTCATGATTACTTTCCAATATCAAATTAGCGTACCAGGATTTACCTTTTGGACGTTTGCAATGTGTAAAATTAGGCAATTTTTTATTGTGGCATGCTTTGTTGGTACTGATGAATGAAAGCCATGATGTCGGCAACGGCTTCAGGATGAAACCAATGGATAGACTGGTCTTTTCTGAACCAGGTCATTTGCCGTTTGGCATAACGGCGGGTATTGGTTTTAATTTTTTCAACGGCTTCTTCCAGCGTCAACTTTCCATCGAAATGGGCAAATAATTCTTTATAACCTACCGTATTGAGGGCGTTGAGATGGCGAAAAGGATAAACGGTTTTGGCTTCATCGAGCCACCCGGCAGTCATCATCTGTTTGGTGCGCAGGTGTATGCGTTGGTTAAGGATGGGGCGTGGTAGTTCCAGTCCGATTTTAAGGATGTGAAAAGGTCGTTGGACGGTTTTGTTTTGCCGTAAGGCACTGTATTTTTTGCCGGTTTGTTTGCAAACCTCGATGGCTCGTAATAGTCGTTTGGGATTGTTTTTGTCTACCTGCTGAAAATATTCCGGATCTAATTCGGAAAGGAGTTTTTGGAGGGCGGGGAGTCCTTTTTTTTGGAATAGATCATTCAGTTCGGTGCGCAACGAGGGGTCGGGATTGGGAAGTTCGTCAATTCCATTGCAAACCGCATTGATATAGAGCCCCGATCCGCCTACCATTATCATCACCGGTAAAGTGTCCATTTTTTTGTTGAGCAGTGTTAGAACCTCTTTTTCGTATTGCGAAACATTGTAGGCATTGTGGATGGAAATATTTCCCACAAAGTGATGGGGGATTATGGCGAGTTGATCGGCGGTGGGGGCAGCGGTGCCAATGGGAATTTCACGGTAAAACTGGCGAGAATCGGCCGAGATAATTTCGGTATTAAAATGTTTTGCCAGGGTGATGGCCAAGTCTGTTTTTCCCGAGGCCGTGGGGCCGGCAATGACAACCAGGATTTTGTTATTTGGGGTTATACTCATTCGGAGGGTTGTTCATTGTTTTCGGCTGCTTTGGGGGCATGTTTCAGGCTTTTTACTTCAAGGCCCAGGGTTTTTCCTGTTTGCAAGAGAAAAGGAAAGGCTTCTTCGTAGCTGTGATGGATTTTTCCGTCGAGGATGGCTTCACGAATGGTTGTTTTTATTTCACCCACCAGTTTGGAAGGTGTAAGGCCAAAAGTATCCATGATGATTTCACCGCTAATGGGTGGTTGCCAGTTACGGATACGGTCTTTTTCTTCCACTTCTTTCAATTTGCGCCGCACCAATTGGAAATTGTTTAAGTACCGTTTGACTTTGGCTTCATTTTTTGAAGTAATGTCGGCATCGCAGAGTTTCATCAAATCGTCAATATCGTCGCCGGCATCAAACAGCAGGCGGCGGATGGCCGAATCGGTAACTGTTTGCTCGGCCAAAACAATGGGACGAAGATGGAGGCGTACCAGTTTTTGCACATAGCGCATGTGCTCGTTCATGGGCAATTTTAGTTTCTTAAAAAGCGAAGGAACCATTTTTGCGCCAATAAACTCATGTCCGTGGAAAGTCCATCCGCTTTTGGGGTCGTAGCGTTTGGTGACGGGTTTGGCAATGTCGTGCATGATGGCAGCCCATCGAAGCCAAAGATTATCGGTTGTTTTTGAGATGTTATCGAGCACCTGGAGTGTGTGATAAAAGTTGTCTTTATGTCCGCGCCCATTTATTTTTTCAACGCCCTTTAGTTGGACAAAGGCCGGAAAGAATTGAGCAAGTAAACCGGTCTCTTCCAGAATTTTAAAGCCGGTGGAAGGTTTAGGGGTGAGGATAATTTTATTGAATTCGTCGATGATTCTTTCCCTGGAAACAATGTTGAGTCGGTTGCTGTTGCGTTTGATGGCCTCCAAAGTATTTTCTTCGATGGTAAAATTGAGCTGGGTGGCAAAGCGGACGGCACGCATCATGCGCAACGGGTCGTCCGAAAAGGTGATGTCGGGATCGAGGGGGGTGCGGATGAGTTTGTGTTCCAGGTCCTCCAATCCGTTAAAAGGGTCGAAAAGTTCACCGAAATCACTTTGATTCAGGCTGATGGAAAGGGCGTTGATGGTGAAATCGCGGCGGCGTTGGTCATCTTCGAGGCTGCCATCTTCGACGATGGGTTTTCGTGAATCGGAGCGGTACGATTCTTTACGGGCTCCCACGAATTCGAGTTCCCAATTTTTGTATCGGATAAAAGCGGTGCCGAAATTTTTAAAATATTTGGCTTCGGTACCTTTTCCAAAGACTTTGGCCAGTTGCCGGGCAAAGTCAATTCCACTGCCCAACACCACAAAATCGACGTCTTTACTGGGTCGTTTGAGTAAGAGGTCGCGCACAAATCCACCAATAACGAAAGTGTTTATATTGAGGGTTTTAGCGGTTTTGGCAACGCTTATAAACGGCTCTTTTTGTATATGTTTGCTGTAATTCGTCATGCTTCGGCAAACCTACATAAAGTTTTTTATTTGGTAAAATAGAACTTGTTGTGGCGTGGAGGGGAAACCCGTAGCCGGAAAGTGAATGGATGGCTGGAATGCGGCAGGCCCCGAAGGGGTGCCTCCGGCAGATGGAAGTGGCAGCTCGTGCCGGCGAAAGCCAAGGTGTAGCAAGCCGGCCAGTGCGACCGGAGGAAGCGCCTGGCGGGCTGTGGCGAAACCTGGCTTTTGGCGGTACGACTAAAACGGACAGCCCGTGCCATCGGCGCCGCCCAAAAAAATATCAAAGGGAATTAAAAAATATCAGAAGGAATTAAAAATGAAAAAGCCCATCCGGGGAGGATGAGCTTTCTCAGTTATTAACCTAAAAAACCCCTCAGGAAGAGGGATAACCCAAAAAATTAACCTGCATTTTTTAGAAAAACCTTACGGCTGTCCCATTAAAAATACACGACAAAAGTAAATATTATTTTGATACAATATAAATAAGCAGCAAAAAAAATTGAAAAAAATTAGAATTTCATCATCAATTTTAAGTTTACCCTTCGACGGGTCAGGTAGTTGGGGATGGCAAATTGGTGGTTGTAAACGTCTTTAATCCAGTTGTAAGAAACGGTGTTGTAGATTTGAAAGAGGTTAAAAACTTCGAGACTAAGCCACATTGACTTTATTTTATGTGTGGAAATTTTACTGATTTGGCGGGGTAAAGGATTCCATGAAAAGCCGATGTCCACCCGCCTGTAGTCGGGCATACGGAGGGTTTGCTTGTAGCGTTCCGATTGTGGCGGACCGAAAGGCAGGCCTGAGCCGTAGAGTAGGCGCAGATGTACTTTAAATTGTTGGTGGTTGGGGAT
>CBETNY010000265.1:0-3423 GCA_965537275.1 uncultured bacterium
TCAAACTGCTAATTTGGATTAAAGACGGAACCCGGAAGTCGAAAATCATGCGTTGAAAATTGAAAATTATTATGGCACCCGATGTCCCAGGCCTGCTTCATAAATTTCAAACCAATCTTCGGTGGACAAATTAATTTTTTCAGCCTGTAAGGCTTGTTGCAAATGGGCAATTTTTCCGGTACCCAAAACAGGAATAATACCTGCAGGATGGCGCAGCAGCCAGGCATAAACCAAAGCGTCCAGATGCTCAATTTGCAAACGTTCTGCCATTTCTTTTAGCCGGTTATGGATGCGTTGGCTTTTCTCATCCGTCGGGTTGAAGAGTTTTCCACCGGCCATGGGCGACCAGGCCATGGGATGGATGTTATTTTTGAGAAAGAAAGCCATGTTTCCATTCTCAAAATGCTCCAGCCGGTTTGGGGAAATCTCCACCTGATTGGTTACCAACGGGAAAGGCAGAAAGCTTTGCAACATTTCAAAATCAGGAATGGTAAAATTTGACACCCCGAAATTCAACACCTTTCCCGCAACTTTCAATTCCTCAAATGCACCGGCGGTTTCCCGCGGATTCATCAGGGGGTCGGGACGATGAATCAGCAACAAGTCCAAATGATCGGTATGCAGCTTTTGAAGGGATTGTTCCACACTTCGGATGATGTGTTTGCGGCCGGTATCGTAATGGTTTATTTTGCGCTGTGGGAATTTGTCTGTTGCTAATTTGATGCCACATTTCGATACCAACTGCATATCGTCCCTCAACGAAGGCTTGCGTTTCAACACTTCACCGAATATCGCTTCACAATCGTAATTACCATAAATATCAGCATGATCGAAGGTGGTAATGCCCAAATCCAGAGCCGTTTCCACATAATCAAGTAATTCTTTGGACGACATTTTCCAATCTTTCAACCGCCAAAAGCCTAACGCAAATTGGGAAACTTCAAGGCTATCCGATAATTTTAATTTTTTCATCTTCTAAAATTCTAATTTGATTCATTTATTCACTTTCCTCTTTCACACGTTTGATGGTTTTATGCAAAGTAGTTCGGTCAACACCCAACATTTTGGCTGCCAAAGTAATATTATACTCATACTTTTTCATCATTTTCTCAATAAAATATTTTTCAACCTGACGCGAAGCTTTGTCGGCTGCCATTTTTCTTAACTCCATCATTTCGCTCCATGTTTGAATATCTTTATGACCATCCGTCATAAAAACGAAATCGCCCAAACGCTGTCGATCAGGAATATCAACTTTTATTTCATTCTTTCCTTGTGAGAGAACCACAGCACGCATGATGAAATTATATAATTCGCGGATATTTCCAGGCCAATCATAATCAAGCAGCAACGCCAGCGACTCCTCTGCAAATGGTTTCAAAGGGATCTTTGCTTCTTCAGACGCCATTTTTGAGAAATGCTTTACCAGAAGAGGAATGTCTTTTTTTCTTTCTCGCAAAGGGGGAACATCAATTTTAAGTATATCAAGCCGATAAAACAGATCTTCCCTGAAGTGACCGGTTTTCACCAAATCTTCTAATTTACGATTAGTGGCTGCGATTACACGAGCATTGGTTTTTAACAGGTTAGTCCCTCCCACCCTGTTATATTCCTTTTCCTGCAGCACCCTGAGCAGGGCCACCTGAGCGCGCTGATCCAGTTCTGAAATTTCATCCAAAAACAGAGTACCGTCACCGGCTAATTCAAAACGGCCCGGCTTACGTGAATCAGCACCTGTAAATGCACCCTTCTCATGTCCGAAAAGTTCACTTTCCATCAAATCCTTGGGGATGGCTGCACAATTTACAGCGATAAAAGGTTTATCTGCACGGTCGCTGTATTGATGAATTTGCCTCGTCACTAACTCTTTTCCTGTCCCACTTTCTCCGTAAATGAGCAAAGTACTGTTGTTGTTTGCAAAAAGCTTAATTTGTTCCTTCAGCTTTTTCATCACGGCTGTTTCACCTATTAAATCTTTAAATGGTTTCTCAATATCCTCTTCGAGGGTTTTGCTCCGAAGCAGGACAAGTTGATTTTCAAGGGCTTTTTCTATGAGGATCTTTAATTCAGCAATCTTGGTAGTTTTCGACACATAATCAAATGCCCCTTTTTTAATGGCTTTGATGGCTGTATCCACCGAGCTGTAGTCGGTAACCATTATAACAGGCACATTTTCATCTTCCAATTTAATCAGGTCGATGGCCGAAAGTCCGCTTTCCCCATTTTTTAACATCAAATCGAGCAAAACCAAATCGGGGGTATATTTTCGCAAAAGTTTCATGCCTTCGCGAATATTATCTGCCGATACCGTATCGAAACTCTTTTTCAATAAAAGTTTTAAATCATCAGTATAATCAAGGTCGTCGTCAATAATTAATATTAGCCGTTTCATTTTCTAATCCCTTTCTGTAATTCAATAATCATAGTGGTTCTTTGGTTGGGGAGACTCATTTTTACATAAATTCTGCCTCCATATTTCGATAACATTTCCCTGGCATGGTATAAACCGTAACCGGTGCTCTGTGTGGTAGAATACCCATTTTCAAAAATCTGCTGGTACTGTTCTTTGGGAATTCCCCGGCCATTATCTGTTACCTCAATAAAAATACGGGTATCCCCATCTAATAGTTTTATAATAAGCTTCTTATGATCATTCTCCGACATGGCTTTGCGTGCATTTTGTACGCAATTATCGAGGATATCGACCAATACAAGCGGCTCGACAAGAGCGGTATCCTCTTCATTCAATAAATTTATCACCTTAAATTCTCCGTTTTCCGTTTTTGAGAATGCTTCCAATTCAGCACGGATTCCTTCGACGGCTTGATAAGGATTACAGGAATAAGTCGCAAAAACAATCCTTTTAAGCTTGGAAAGCCAGGCCCTGAGTTTTTGTACTGCAATGGCAAACCGCTCCTTATCCGCGGCATCGACATGTTGAATATCCGACTTTAAGTATTGCTCGATAAAATTGACATATTGTTCTATTTCTTTGGCTGCTGCTCCATTATCGCCAATCGTTTTAGATAAAGAAATAATCTTCCCTACAACCGGTCGTGTCATCGTAAGAAAAGTTTCCTTTCTTTTTTCAAAAGCATCTCTATAAGCATCACTGTCCAGATCGCTGATAGATAAGTTTTCAAAAAATAGCTGCAGACTATTCAAATTACTCAAAGCCCAAGAACCATGAGAAAAATTCAACAAAGCCTGAAACAGTGCATCGGTGTTTTCTTTTTTTGATTTTAGGTTACCAAATTGTTTGATCCACATAAAAAAACCAAGAGGACCAAAAGATCCCAATAAAATTACAACAAACGGCAGGTAATATTTTAGCAATACCCGGTCAGAATGGAGTGCTACTAACAAAACACCGAAAACAATGATATTCAGAGAAATGATAATGGAAGTAAGCCGGGTATCCCA
>CBETNY010000266.1:0-3419 GCA_965537275.1 uncultured bacterium
AGCACAAAAAACCCGGGGCTTTTTCCGGTTCATTTAGTAGCCATCTCAAGGAAATGTCTAAGGGTAGCGCCCATATAACTTGTGGTAGTTTTCTACCAAAAGTTTTACATCTCCTCCTTAATTTTAGGCATTCCACCTTCAACTGACCCCTTTAGAACCCGTAAACTTCACTTACGTCTTCAATCCGTAGGATTGATATGTTTATAGCTAAAATATTTGGTAAATAGGTACGACCCCATTGGGGTCGTATTTTTTACCCTTAAATTTTTTCTATAAATATTTGAACCCGAAGGGTTCAGGTTGATTATCCAACTTATGGCATCACCTATTTTAATTTGTTCAATAAATAACAATCCGTAGGATTGATATATTTATAGCCCAAATATTGAGGAGATAGGTACGACCCCGACGGGGTCGAACTTTTAACCCTTAGATTTATTCTACAAACATTTGAACCCTCTGGGTTCAGGTTGATTATCCCACTCATTGCACCACCTCTTTTAATTCGTTCAACAAATAACAATCCGTTTGTGGATACTATTTTTATGGTTGTCTTACATCCATTTAGTTTGTTGAAATAAGCCTGATGCGGTTTGCGACGAAAATCTCTTGGTTTTTTTTTCGTGTTTTGCATCATAAGGCAAGCACCAATAATCCTTAAGACTTTGGAGAGATTGATAATTTTCTCAAAATGATTGCCGTGGATGGTTCAGGCAAGGATGGTAGCGGCAACCCGGAAGCACAAAAGCCTTGGCGGCAGGGGAGGGCATGGCGACCAACGGAAGCCCATGCAAAACCCTTTTGCCGACATGGGTTTTGTGCTGAGGATTAGAGCGGACAGCCTGGTGACACGTGTTAAACGTGGCAGCCTGCCAAAAAAAGACTTCTTCATTAAGGCGTATTTAAATGTAATGCAGATAGTGAGCGCTACAAAGTTTCCGCTAAAAATTAGGTGCTGACTCTTGTGTAAACGTATAAATTACATTACGTTTGCACACAATAGAAATGAAATGATGAAAGGTGAACGGTTCAACGGCCCGGGAGGCTGGGTGGTTACTTCAGATGCGTTCCGTCAGCCTATTAAAAAATAAAATGATACACCGATGAAGAATACAATTTTTTCCGTTTTTGCTCTTTTAAGCTTGTTGTTATTTGGCTGTCAATCAGCTAATCGTAAAGATGCTGCTGCGATGGGGCAAGGTAAAATGAAAGCCAATTCGCTTACGATGCCCTACAACAAAGTGTTAACGCCTGCCGGCACGCAAATCTTTTTTGGCGATTCGGCTTTGGAAAATCATGCCCTCGATGTGGCTTTGTCGCCCGACAAAAAGACCCTGGCCGTTGAGGGGCGCTACAGTGTGGTGTTTGTGAATACAGAGGATAATCAAATACTTTATCGGTTGGTTTTGAGGAAATTCGACAAAAGCCAATCGCAGAATACTTACTCGGGGATTAACTGGTTTGAGGAAAACGGAAAGCAAATGCTGGTGTGGGGAACACGCAACAACCTGATGCAGGCCGAATGGAACGGAAAAACTGCCGAAATTACCAAGACGTTTAACTTTCAGCCAAAAAAAGGTGTCCGGGCCTCTATTCCCAACGAAACGGTCATTCGCAACGAAAATGGCAAAAACATTGCCTATGTGGTGTTGAATGGAAATGATGAAGTGGTGAAGGTCGATTTGGAATCCAGTAAAATCATCTGGCAACAGCCGGTTGGTTTAGCTCCTTACGGAATTGTACTTGCCAAGGGAAAATTGTATGTGACCAACTGGTCGGGTTCGGTGCCCGGTAAAACCGATGAAACAGCGGGCATTCCGTGGGGACAGGCCAAGGTGGACAGGTTTGGCACGGTAGCTTCCGGTTCGGTGAGTGTGCTGGACCCTAAGACCGGCGCAACGCTCAAAGAAATTAAAGTAGGATTACATCCCAATGATATTATTGTCAGCCGCGACGAGTCCTTTGTTTATGTGGCCAATGGGAATGATGACAATGTCAGCGTAATTAGTACTAAAATGGAACAGGTGGTTGAGACCATTTCCGTAAGGCTGAACAGTGGAAAGAATCCCTATTTTGGTGATTCGCCCAACGGATTGGCGCTTTCGCAGGACGGGAGCCGTTTGTATGTGGCCAATGGGATGGACAATGCGTTGGCAGTGGTCGCGTTGGGAAGTAAGGCATCTGCGAAAGCCCAAGCTGACAAAAGCAAACTCCTGGGATTTATTCCCACGGCTGCCTATCCGGGTGGTTTGTGTCTCTTAAAAAATAAGACCCTTTATGTGGCCAATATCGAAGGAATCGGTGCCCGTATGACGGTGAAAAACAAAAAAAATGAGGCTTTTCAAACCTTTATTCCCGTGGATGGAAAAAAACGGCCTACCGCCGGGGCTTTCAACAGTCACCGTATGCTGGCTTCGGTTTCAATTATTCCGGTTCCCGATTCGGCTCTGCTAAAAAAATACACCCAAAAGGTGGTTAACAACAACCATCAGGAGCGGCTGGCTTTGCTGAACCTGCTTCCGCGTAAAGGGGTAAAGCCGGTTACGGTACCCAAAAGGATCGGAGAGCCATCGGTTTTTAAGCATGTGATTTACATCATCAAAGAAAACAGGACTTACGACCAGGTGCTTGGCGATGTTAAAAAGGGGAACGGCGATGCCGACCTTTGTACTTTTGGGAAGAATGTAACGCCCAATGCGCATAAACTGGTTGACGAATATGTTTTGCTTGATAATTATAAGGCCTCGGGAAAATGCTCTGCCGAAGGCCATTTGTGGACCGATGCCTCCATTGTGACGGATTATATCGAGAAAAATGTGCGCGCCTGGTTTAGGAGTTACACCCATGTGTTGTACGATGCCATGGCTTATCCCAAAACAGGCTTTCTATGGGATAACGCGCTGGACCACGGGAAAAGTGTGCGAATTTATGGCGAAGCTGCTATTCCTTATTGGAAAAGTGGTAAAACCTGGCTGGGCGTTTACAGGGATTTTCAGGCAGGAAAACCATTCGAATTTGTTAATAAAACCACGATTGCCCGCGTGCGTGGGATTTTATCACCGACTTTTCCGGGCTACGACAGTCACAATGTTCCCGATGTGTTGCGTGCCAAAGCTTTTATTGATGAGCTGAAAGCTTTCGAAAAGATGGATGGCGATGCATTACCGGCACTCAGTATTATGGCGCTGCCCAATGACCATACCGGTGGGACTTCTCCTGAACACCCTACCACAAGGGCGATGGTGGCCGACAATGATGTAGCATTGGGCCAGATTATTGAAGCCATTACAAAGAGTAAATTTTGGAAAAATACCGTTATTTTTATTACCGAAGACGATTCGCAGCATGGATGGGATCACGTATCGGCTTACCGGACTGTGGGCATGGTGATTAGTCCTTACACCAAAACAGGTAAAGTT
>CBETNY010000267.1:0-3417 GCA_965537275.1 uncultured bacterium
CCCGAATTGTGGAAGGGGGATTGTTTTAGGAAAATTTTTCTTTTTGTATGGATCAACCCCGGAGGAGTTGAACCCTATCCGGGTTCTGAATTTTATTCGTAAGATCTCCGTACGTTTCGCATACGGCTATTTTTGTTCAATCCCTAGTCAAGGTGTTTAACCAGGGCTCCCCATTGTTTGTCCACTTTGAAATTGTGTTTTAGGAAGTAGTTTCCCAGCAGATAATGGGCTTTGATGATGGCTACATTTTTGGCTGCCATCCGGGTAAAGAAATCGTTAATCATGGCTGACCCGATACCTTTGCCTTGCAGGGGGCTGGTGACAGCGGTGCCGTCAAGTCGAACGATGTTGTTTTCAAGCACGCGGTAACTAATGCCGCCAATCACTCTTTCATATTTATCGGTAACCACAAAATAGCGGTCCATTTGAGACACGGTTTTCGGATAATTTTCTTCATAAAAAAGCTGATACAGTTTTCCCACCTCAGCGGCATTTCGTGGTTCGCGCATGGTGTATGAAAGTCCGCTTTTGTCCTTAATAAGGGTTTGCACCACCACCTGCTCACGGTCTTTGTCGATGATTTTTACAAAATCCATTTGCTGAAAATGTTTCATTTTCGGGAAGACCATCTTACTGAAAATTCTGCGATCGATATCATGTTCCAAAGTGGTTTGCAGGTCGGAAAGTTCGATAAGCTGAATAATTTCGGTTTCGGGTTTCATTTCCATTTTCTGTAACAATTTGTTGAAGGCTTTGATGACCTTTGGCTTGGCGTTGCTGAAATAGGTGTGTCTGTAGAAATAGAAACGTTCTATTTCGCTGAGCTTGAAAATTTTAAATAGTTCGGAAATTTCGTAAAGGGTTTGTTCACGGGCCATGTGGGTAGCATCGGGATTGAGCTTTATCCACTGCTCGTAATTCGAAATGGCACGATGGATTTTTAGCGGGAAATAGTGTTTGTCTTTTTGCCCGGCAATAAAATCGTCGATGCTTTGTTCCAATTGAAGCGATTTAAGGTACTCGTCGTCGGTATTATGTAAATAGGTTCGCCATTGTTCAAGTAAATCGAAGGTTTCGGGTTTGCCCAGACTTTCGATCATGGCTTTGTAAATCCAATTAAATTTCAGGTGCGAACTTGCCCATGGGTATAAGGCCAATGTTTTTTGATAGAAATTTTTAATCATGGGAAGCAACAGGTCTTCAATACCATGGTAGGTATCGTAACCGGTGAGCGAAAGGATCATGGCATTTTCTTTAAAATCGAGTTCGGGAACCATGATGTTTTTGGGGGAGATGGCGCCCGGAATAATTTGTCGCCGGCTGATTTTCCATGCTTTAAAAATAACGGCAAACGATTTGATAAAAAGTTGGTGCCAGGCGTAGGGTTGTGTGTTGCCGGCCCACTGATGGATTTCGGACATCTGTCTGATTTTTTCCCAAACCCGGAGTCCCCCGACATATTGGCTCGAACGGAGTCCGTTTTTGGCGCTGCTAATTCCCAACGACGATAAAACAGGTTGATCAAAAGGATAATCGGTAAGGTAGGCATGCCAATATAAATCGGTTCCAATCTCTCTTTCGCCCTCCTCACGGGTAAACACCAGGTGCAGGTCGTAATGTTTGTTGTTGATGGTGTTGATGGAAAGCCGGTAGTGCCTGAAATCGGAAAATGATTGTAATGTGGTAATCCATAATCCGTTGGGAAGAATTTTATCAACCGTAAAAGTGGATTGTCCGTAAAGCAGGTATATCGACTCTTCAAGATAAACCGATTCGGTAATGAATTTCTTAATGCGGGTTCTTTGTTCAGCGGGAATACCATATTCAAAAACGATGACATCTTCCCACATATTTACCGGCAGGTTCTCGCGCAGCGATTGCATTTTGGCATCAAAAATCAGGTAAAGTTCATGAAAATAGGTTTTTGCTTTCTGCAGCAACACCTGGTCTTTGTCATGCAAGATCCATGCGGCAAATTCGGCTCGAATCGATTTGTAGTATTTCAAATGTTGCTTACCGAAATTGAACAGCAGTTCGAGGATGTCTTCAAATTGTTTGAGGGTAGTGCCCCGGGCAGGCCACTGAAGAGTTTCGCGATAAGCATGTAGCCGTTTTCTCAACGAGGCCAGTTGGTGTGCTCCCAGGCTGCTCTCGGCAATGGCTTCGATGGTTTTGGTGTCAAGAAATGTTTTGCCCGATTGCACAAAAACAGGAAGCACTTCCTGATAATCGGTTTCGGGATCGTAAATGAGCAGGCATTGATAGGCCAGTGCACGCACATTATGTTCCCTGTGACAAGCCAGCGCTTCCAATCGGCGCCGGATGACCAGCGCAATGCGTCTTTGTGATTCGGCCAGTTGTTCGCCCAACAGTTTGATGGCCTGCAACTGCTTTTCGCCACTGGTGAACAGTGCATCCGTAATGAGTCCGTTGATTAAAACAATAAGGCTGTTGCTGATGGTGGGAATGGAGACGATTTTTTGTTTTGTCACCGGACTGTCGATGCATGCCGGATAGCATACCTGCGCCGAGAAGGTTTTTAAGGGAAGGTCCCACCCCTCTTTTACCGGGCTGAAGTTGATAAACTGGGCATTTCCCATCCATAAAAGGGGTTGTAAAGCCAAACGCCCCAGATTGATTTTACGGTCATTAATTTTGTATGAAAAATCACCAATGACACATCGGTTGTTCTCTACCGGTTTGAAAATGAGTTTTTTTTCGTTTGTTCTATTAATAAAGGTATCGTTTTCAAAGATGATATCATCTTCGAGGATTCCCAAATCGCGGTAAAACCATCGGGGAATAATTACTTCAACATCCTTAATCCGGAAGCTGATGTGGTCGGATTGATAGAGTTTCTTTATGGTTTCGGCAAAGTTTTTCTCGATATTTTTTCGGTTAAACGACCCTTTGGGCGTAAGCTCTTTCTTATCCATCGAAAAGGCACGGTTCAATACTGTAAAATTGACCACCCGTTCGTAAGGGGCAACCCCGATGTTGGCCGTTTGTACAATCTGATGAAAGTATCGATGCAATCCTTCCTCGCTGATTTGCGATTTAATGACGGTATCTTCCCGGTCGGGAACAATCAGCAAAACATTATAGGGTTTGGCATCACCCACCAGAAAAGCATGTTTTACACCCGGTACGCCATTAAACTTTTGTTCGATGGTTCGCGGTGCAATGGTTTGACCTTTGTTGTTTTTGTAGATATCTTTTACCCGGTCCACAATTTGGTGATGGCCATCATCCGAGATGGTGAAAATGTCACCGGTGGGCAACCAGTAATTTTCGTCGGGGTTTTTCGATGGGAAAGGGATTTCTCCGTCGGGCGGGGCGTCTTCGAGATAGCGGGCAATGTAATGTCCGCTGATTTCAAGTTCACCGTTTTTCTTCAGGCGGGTATAGACACCGGGA
>CBETNY010000268.1:0-3407 GCA_965537275.1 uncultured bacterium
GAAAGACCCTCCGTACCAGCGTTCGCAAGTACCGGGTCACCGGAGTTTTTGATAATACCAACCGGCCTTCACATTTGAGTTTTGATGCGGTGATTTCGGTAAATTCGTTAAGTAATCCCGAACAAAAGGGTCTCCGAGAGGATTGGTTTTGGATCAATTGTTATACCTACCTGCGTTTGGCTGATACGGTTCATCCGAAACATCTTGAAAAAAAGATTAACCTGTTTGTAGATAGCGCCATTGGACGGTATATTCGAAAACAGAACCTTAATATTGTCGGCTATACCAAGATGTTTTTGCAACCCATCAGCCGGATTCATTTTTCGTCGGGATGGCTCTACGACAGTCATACCAATACCAATACCTTTTATCTGTTCATTATTGGCATTGTGGCCGTCTTTATTTTATTTACCGCATCCATTAATTATATCAATTTTGCCACCGCGCGGTCGTTAAAGAGGGCCCGTGAAATCGGGGTTCGGAAAGTATTGGGTGCTGTTCGAATGCAGCTGGTCCTGCAGTTTGTGAGTGAAGCGATTATTTTGACCTTTTCAGCTTTTGTGCTCGCGTTAAGTCTGGTCGAATTGATGATGCCCACCTTCAACCGGTTGGTGGGTAAAAATATCAGTTTGGTTGATAGTTTGTTTGGTGGGTGTGGATGGCTGTTTGGGCTGATTCTGCTTTTGGTGATTTTTTTGCTTGCGGTGGTGAGTGGAAGTTTTCCGGCGTTTGTGTTATCGTCGTTGCCTCCTGCAGGGGTGTTACGCGGAAACAACCTGTTTTTGAAACACCGCGGAAAACAGCGGTTTACAGCCAGAGGAATGCGTCGTTTACTGGTGGTTATTCAATACCTGGTGGCTATCGGCATGTTTATATCCACCTTAATCATGGCCGATCAAATTCATTTTGTGGAGACCCGGCCCACAGGGTTTAATAAAGAAAATGTGTTGGTGGTTAACCGGCCACCGGATACAGCTTTCCGCAGTCGCATGGCGGATTTTGTGCAAACCCTTAAGGAGAACAGTGCCATTAAGGAGGTGGTCACAACCGCCAATTTGCCGGGTTATTTATCGGGAAAACTGCTGTATGGGATTGGCGATACGACCCTGCATAACATGAAGAGCATAAATACTTTTTTTGTTGGTGAAAATTTCTTTCACCTGCTTGAGATTCCTCTGGTTCGGGGGCGATTATTTATCAATCGGCCGGCCAACGATTCAGCGGAAGAGGTGATTTTAAATGAATCGGCGGTGAAGTTGCTTCATCTCAAACATCCCATTGGTTATGCGTTAAACTCGCCATTTACCAAAAAAGGCAAAATCATCGGGGTGGTGAAAGATTTCAATTTTGCTTCCCTCCATAAAAAAGTAGAGCCCCTGGCTTTTTTGATGCGTCCTAAAGCTGTGCAATATATTGTGTTGCGTATCGACCCGCATTCTCAGAAAGAGGCCATAAACCACCTGCGTCGAACATGGAAAGCCTTTAATCCCGGATACACTTTGCACTATACCTTTTTGAAAAGTAAGCTTGAGAGTCTTTACCAGGGCGATCAAAAAATACTATCTCTGTTCATCTATTTTACCCTTTTTGTGATGCTTATTTCGAGCCTGGGGCTTTATGGTTTGTCGGCCTTTTTGATGGAGCAGCGTTCCAAAGAAATTGGCATTCGCAAAGTATTGGGTGGTTCTGACAACCGAATCATCTTTCTGATGGCGAAAGAGCACATGATTTTGGTTTTGGTGGCAGGCCTCCTGATTGTTCCGTTGGTATATGTTTTTATGAACCGATGGCTCGATGGTTTTGCCTATCGCATTCAACTTCAAGCCTGGTATTTTATTACAGGCATTGGGTTGGTGGCTTTGATTGCTTTTGTAACCGTGCTGTTCCAGTCAATTCAGATTGTGCGCAAAAGTCCTTCCGTATCATTAAAATACGAATAACAGATACTGCCTGCGGTTTAAAAGCACAGAGTATCAGACAAGTGCACAATGGTAGTATAAATGGGTGCAATTACCCATGGTGATTCAGGGTGAGAAGGTCATCCTATGCGCCCGCTCACGCTATATCATCCCATTTTAAAATTTCTCTCAAATCGTAATCTTCCGGATTTGGGAGGTAGGCTTTGGCAGCTTCGTAGTCACCGGGTTCGAGATATTGTAAGCCGTGCTCAAGAATCAGTTTTGGTTTTTCGCCATTCATGTTGACCAATCGGGGAATGACCTTTCCGTTTTCATCCGAAACATCCTCCAGGTAAAGCGGGCTGATCTTTCCATCGGTGCTGGCGGTTACCATGCATCCGGTTTGGCCCTCATCGAATAATTTTTTCACCCCATACCCCAGGGTCACGCAATAGAGCAAATCGAAGGCGGTGGGTTGTACGCAACGTAATTCGTACCCCAATTCTACCGGGCGGCTTTTCACCGTGATGCCCAGTTCTTTCAATTTGTTTTGCAATAAGATATTGAAAATATGCGCTTTACTGACGTTTCCCAGTTCGGGGTGACCGTGGTCGTCGTAGGTGAATTCGATGTTGGAATTTTTAATTTCGTCATCTGTCATAAAATGGAAAACGCCTTCGCTAACAATGGCCAGACCATAGCCTACGCCCAACAATTTTCGTTTTACGATGGCTGAAATAATCAACTTAATAATCCGGTCGAAGGTCACCGGTACCTTGTTGAACATTTCAGGAATCACAATCATGGGAAAGTGGCTGGCTGCTCCGATTCCAAAGGCCAGGTGACCCGCTTCGCGGCCCATGGCCGAAACCACAAACCAGTTGCCACTGGTTCGCGCATCCTCGTAAATGGTTTGCGCGATACGAACCCCTTCTTGTTTGGCCGATTGGTACCCAAAAGTGGGTGTGTTTTCGGGGAGGGGTAAGTCGTTGTCGATGGTTTTGGGGACGTGAATATTTTGAATGGGAACATTGTTCTTTCGCAGGTATTTTGAAAGTCGATTGGCTGTAGAGGCGGTATCGTCACCACCAATGGTTACCAAAAGCTTTACCTGATGATCAATAAAAAACCGGGTGTTAAATTCATCATCGGTGGGTTTGTAGCGGCTCATTTTCAAGGCCGATCCTCCACGTTTGTGAATGTCATCCGCAAATTTAAAATCTACTTCCTGAAAAGTGGGGTTTTCCGAAAGTAATCCTTTATAACCTTCGTGAATGCCCAATACGCGATAGCCTCCATCGAGGAAAGCCATGGCCACAGAACTGATTACCGAATTGATTCCGGGGGCTGGTCCGCCACCGCAGAGGATTGCAATTGCATCTTTCATGATTAAAAATTTAGGATGACAAACCTACGGAATTTTTTGCGTTGTACACGCACGGTTTGTACTAAATTTTATGGCCGTGGTAAGGATGGGGTTAATTCCTATTTTGATGCGCCGATGATAGT
>CBETNY010000269.1:0-3405 GCA_965537275.1 uncultured bacterium
TATTTAGTTCTCTTAACTTATTGATGTTTACCCCATAACGTTTTGCAATGGTAAACAATGATTCTCCCGGTTGAACGGTGTGATATTGTGCCGACGTACCGCTGGAAGCTCCTTTACGCACCACAATGGTTTGTCCAGGTGAGACGGTTCCACTGCCCAAATGATTCAATTGAATTAATTCGCCTCGCGAAACGCCATAACGACTGGCAATGGTGGATAGCGATTCGCCCGGCAAAACGGTATGCGTGGTAGGCATTGAATTGGATCGAACGGTGGCCGTTTGTTTACTTACTCCATAATCAGTATTTGTTTTTGAAGTCGAATTACCGCTTAACACATTGGAAAGTTCACGGGCTGCAATATTTTTTTTCTTGCTGATTTCACGTTCGAGCGAGTGAATTTCTTTTTCCAGATTATGAATCTGCTCTTCTTTTTGACGCTCAATACCTGATTTGTTATTTTTAACGACCATATCCTTCACGAATTTAGGGGTGGTGGCCATTAATTGTTCATAATTTTCTTTAGAAATATATTGAGGATTAGGTGCTTCCAACGAAAGGTTTTGAGCCAGCAGGCGCAAGGAGGTTTCTACCACTGTTTGACGTGATTTGAGCAAATTAATCATGTTGTCAAACTGGGCGCTGGTACTGAAAAAGTCAGTGGCGCGTTGGGTGGTCGATTCTATGGAGTAGCCGGTGGTAATACCGGTGTAGATGGTGGCTTCTGATTGATACACTTTTTCCTGGTTTCGCGTAAAATAAAAGACGACGATGGCCAGCAAAAAGGGTACTCCGATCAACAAGAGAAAATTTCTTTTAAAGAGCCGTATAAAGTATAGTAAATCCATTCAGTTTCTTTTTTTTAACGCAAAATATTAATCAGGTTAAATTTCATTCCGGTTGTTACCTCCAACAATTGATATTCCTTATTAAATTCTGCAATGGCTTGCTGGAAATTAATGGCACCCCGGGTTTGAATTTCTTTCAGACGAGTATATTCAGCCGAACCAATTTCACCATTTAAAAATTCATTTTGAGCCATTTGCATTTGCATCATGGTGAAATTCTGATATTCATTGTATATTCTGATATAATTTTGGTACTGCACCAAATTATTATAATGATCAATAACCGAGTTAGCCAAAAACCGGCGATTAATTTCTTTTTGTGTCAGGGATATTTCAATCCATTTTTTCTGTTTTTTGATTCGGTTTCTCCGGTCGAAAAGAGTGGCCAAAGGAAAACGAATGTAAAAACCCACGGCATAATTATCACGGATTGACTCCGAACGGTAATAACGGTCGCGTTTGGTAATTTCATCACGGTCCCAAAAATTCCATTTACCGATGTTCATGTCCAGGTTCATGCTGAAATGCTCAAGCCACGCACGCTGTGCCGACAATTGTTCATAATAGTAATAATCTGCTTTTAGATCTTCATAACGCATGTTGGGCGAATTGAAGGCAGCCGAATCGATCAATACATTTAACGGAGGCAGGCGATTGGTGATGTTATCAGTAATGGGATTAAAATACATGGAACTGTCTACCGTTGGGTTTTGTCCGTTAGCCAATCCAAAAGCAAAAAGGAAAATCGCCATCAAGAAAATTTTACCAAGCTTCTCCATGAAGGTTTTATATGTATCGTTCGTAGTTTCCACAAATTTTGATTTTGAACTTGAAAATTACTGTTTAACTTTTAATTATATTCTTAACAAGAAAATAGTTATCAAATAAGTTTTTAACAACTATTTATACGTTTTCTTTTTGAAACAATGCCGGTATCGTCCTTAATATCAGTTTTATATCGCCCCATACCGAAAAATTATTGGCATAATGATTGTCTAATGCCTTACGTTCTTCCTCCGACATGTTGCCTCCTTTCCCGCGCAATTCAACCTGCCAAAGCCCTGTAATACCAGCCGGAGCAAGGAATCGTGCACTCCAGTCATCTGATGTTAACTGTTCCGCTTCGTAAAGCGGAAGCGGACGATTTCCGACAATCGACATATCTCCCTTCAAAACGTTAATAAGCTGAGGAAGTTCGTCGATACTTGTATTCCTGATGAATTTACCCACTTTGGTAATCCTCGGATCATTTTCAATTTTGATGAAAGTAGATTGTTTTTTTCGTTTATTGAGTTCTTTGTACCAATATTCGCAAATAATCTTTCCTCCAATAAAAAGGGGAGGCGAACAATATTTGCCTTCGGGTAGTTTTGCACATCGCGGACATTCTTCCTCCACAGGCGCTTCATCCTCTTCTTTGTTTTTGGCATTGTATTGATTGAGGTGTTCCAATTCCTTTAATTTTGCATCCGCTCCGGTATACATCGACCGAAACTTCAGAAAATCAAAAATACGATATCCGGTTCCTACACGTTTCGATTTATAAATGACCGGCCCTTTCGATTCTAACTTTATTGCTAATGCTACCAATAACATGAGTGGGGACAAGACAATCAATGCAGTGGCCGATACTACGATGTCAAATAACCGTTTTACAATTGGAATCTTATATTGCTCATGCTTTGCAGCTTTAGCAGCGAGTTCCTTTTCATCTTTTAACTCGTTTAAATAATAAATTAAAAAATGAATACGGGTCAATACTTTGTCCAAATCAAACGGATAAAAATAAACATCGTCCACATATAATTTTTTCTTAAAAAGCTTTTGCTTGAATTGCGGATCAGGCTCGTAATGAACAAGGATAACCGGAATTTTCCACATTCCTAAACGTTCCTTAATATGCACTGCCAACTCTTCACCCGAAATGCCAGGCATAATGGCATCCGATAGAATGGCATCAATTTTATCCTGTTTTCTTAGGTAATCGATGGCTTTTAATCCATTTTCCTGATGGGTTACCTGAATCTCTTTTCCTGACTGTTCCAATTCAGACAGTAGACCGGGATTATTCCCAACATACATTAAGGATAAAGGCTTTAAGGAATGTTCTTCCATGTTTTTATTTGCTGGTTCGGCTAATTAAATTATCAATCCGAATGGATAATTCTTCAGGATTGAAGGGTTTCACAATATAATCGTCGGCACCCAATTTCAGAAATTTCACTCTTTCCTGGCTGCTTTCGATACCTGACAACATAATGATGGGAATATTTTTAAAAAATCCACTGGCTTTGATTTGTTTCAGGAATTCGAGACCATCCAGATTGGGCATTTGAATATCGGCCACAATTAAATCGGGCATATTGCCGGCTTCAAGATATTTAATTCCTTCCTGTCCGTCCACTTTGGTAACCACGGAATAGGTTTTGCTTAAATAATTTTCGAGTAACATCCTGATGGATAACTCATCATCAATTACAAGTATATTTTTTTTCATTCAAGTATTTTTTTCAGATTAAAAAAGATTAAACAATTGTAAGCAAATATAGGAAAATATT
>CBETNY010000270.1:0-3401 GCA_965537275.1 uncultured bacterium
AACTTTTTAAACGGTCAGGGTGCTGAATCGGAAATTACGGGCTTATACCTCATGGATAAGCAACAGCATATTGACAATCAGATTTTGGTTAAACACAATGCTCCTCATTGCGACAGCCACCAGCTTTTCAAAGGAATCATGGACGAAGAAGCCACCGGTGTGTTTAATGGCTTTATTTATGTAGCCCGTGATGCCCAAAAAACAAATGCCTTTCAGCGAAATAGCAATGTATTACTAAAAACCACCGCCCATATCGACACACAACCTCAGCTGGAAATTTATGCGGATGATGTAAAATGTAGCCACGGCGCAACGGTAGGCCAGCTCGACAACGAAGGGATGTTTTATTTAATGCAACGGGGAATTCCTTTCGAAGATGCCCGTATGCTCTTGCTCTATGCTTATGCCGATGAGGTAATCTCAAAAATATCAATCGATGCCCTTCGTATTAGCATCGAAGACATGGTAAAAAGAAGGTTAAGGGGTGAGTTGTCTATTTGCGACCGGTGTGTACTGCACTGTAGTAACCCGGATCAGCCGGTTACTTTTGATATTGACTTAAGCAAAATATAGCACCATGGCTTTTAATATCAACACAATCAGGGATGATTTTCCGGTTTTAAAACAACAGGTCAATAACCAACCGTTGGTTTACTTTGACAATGCTGCTACCACACAAAAACCTCTGCAGGTCATTCAGCGAATCAGCGATTATTACCTGCACGAAAACAGCAACGTTCACCGGGGAGTTCATCACCTAAGCCAGGTGGCAACCGAAGCGTATGAGAAAGCCCGGCAATCCGTAGCCGCGTTTATCCATGCCGCCGAACCGGACGAGATTATTTTCACCCGTGGCACCACCGAATCCATCAATTTGCTTTCACGTGCATTGGTTCCCTGGATTGAATCAAACGATGAAATCCTGGTTTCGGCCATGGAACACCATTCCAACCTGGTTCCGTGGCAACAGCTTTGTGCCGAACGCCATGCCAGGCTTAAGATAGTCCCCCTGAATGAAGATGGGTCGCTCGACCTGAATTTTCTGGAAAAAATGCTTAACCCCCAGGTTAAATTACTGGCACTTACGCATATTTCCAATGTATTGGGAACCATTAACCCGGTGGATGAAATTGTAAAACTTGCCCACGACAAAGGAGTACCGGTATTGCTGGATGGCGCTCAGGGAATTGCCCATAGCCATGTGGATGTGTCGGCTTTAAACGTCGATTTTTATGCCTTTTCGGGTCATAAAGTATATGCTCCTATGGGAATTGGTGTTTTATACGGCCGGAAAACCTGGTTAAAACGCTTACCCCCTTATCAATTTGGGGGTGAAATGATTGATCAGGTGACCTTTGAGAAAACCACCTTCAACCGGCTTCCATACAAATATGAAGCAGGAACACCCAACGTATCGGGGGCCCTGGGACTGGAAACCGCCCTGCAATACCTATCAAGAATAGGGCTCGATGAGATTTTTAAGCATGAGGACAAACTCTTACAAAGTGCCACCGAAAAGCTGGAACAAATTGACGGCATGCGCATTATTGGCCGCGCCAAACAAAAAGCCGCAGTGCTTTCGTTTATTGTAAACGGAATACACCCCTACGATCTGGGAACGCTGCTCGATCAAATGGGAATTGCTGTCCGAACCGGTCACCATTGTGCCCAACCGTTGATAGACCAATTGGGTATCCCGGGAACCGTCAGGGCATCTTTTGGCCTTTACTCAACCCTGCAAGAGGTCGATGCTTTTGCTGAGGCTGTAAAAAAAGCAGTAAAAATGCTGCGTGGATAAATCAATGGAATAACGAGCCTTTTTTGAATGATAAATAAACACTGACCAATGACAATTTCAGAAAAAGAACAAGCCATTATTGGAGAATTTTCTCTCTTCGAAGATTGGATGGACAAATATGCCTATCTCATCGAGTTGGGCAAAGATTTGCCCCTTATCGACGAAAAGTATAAAACCAACCAGTACCTTATCTCAGGCTGTCAAAGCAGGGTTTGGCTGCATGCCGAACTGGTGGATGGAAAAATGGTGTTAACAGCCGACAGCGATGCAGTCATCACCAAAGGAATTGTGAGTGTTCTCATCAAGGCTTGGTCGGGACAAAAACCGGCCGATATCCTCAATGCATCCACAGATTTTCTTGACAAAATCGGGTTGGCCGAACATTTATCACCCACCCGCGCCAACGGCCTTTTATCAATGATAAAACAAATTAAACTGTACGCAAAAGCCTTTCAAATTAAACAAGACCAATAAAATAGCAAAACGATGACACACGACGAAAAGCGAGCATTAGAAGAAAAAATCGTGAATGTTTTAAAAAATATTTACGACCCTGAAATTCCTGTCAACATTTATGATTTGGGCCTGGTTTATGAAACCAAGGTGGATGACGAGGGAAATGTAAAAGTGGTCATGACGCTCACGGCTCCCAACTGTCCCGTTGCTGATATATTGCCTCAGCAGGTAAAAGAAGAAATTGCATTTCTCACCGGAGTGAAAGAGGTGGATGTTGAGATCACCTTTGACCCACCCTGGGATCAGGATATGATTACCGATGAAGCAAAACTCGAATTGGGTTTATTGTAATAATTGCATCTCTCCATTTACTTCCGGATTAAAATAAAATGACTTACCAAAATATCTTGCAAACCATTGGGAACACACCCATGGTGCGAATTCGCCATTTAAATCCCAATCCAAAGGTGAAGATGTTTGCCAAATTAGAAGGATTTAATCCGACAGGCAGTATTAAAGACCGGATAGCGCTTAAAATGATTCAACAAGCCGAAGCGGAAGGCCTCCTTACACCGGGAAAAAGCATTATTGAAGCTACTTCTGGCAATACCGGTATCGCACTGGCCATGATTGGAAACATCAAAGGCTATGATGTGGAAATTGTCATGAATAGCAAAGTATCGGTTGAACGTCGAAAAATCATCAAAGCTTTTGGCGCCAAACTTATTTTGGTAGATGCGGAAAAGGGTACCGACGGGGCCATTCAGGAAGCCCATCGACGGGTTGACGAAAATCCTGATAAATACTTTATGCCCAATCAGTTTAGCAATCATTTTAACAAACTGGCCCATTACAAAACAACCGGCGAAGAGATCTGGCGTCAAACCAATGGCGAGGTGGATTATCTGGTTTCCTCCATTGGTACGTCAGGCACCATCATGGGTATTGGAAAAGCCCTTAAAGAAAACAACCCACACATAAAGATTGTGAGTGCCCATCCCGTAAAAGGTCATTACATCCAGGGATTAAAAAATATGGAAGAAGCATTGGTGCCGGCCATTTATGACCCCTCAAAAATTGATGAAACCATCATGATTGAGACCGAAGCAGCTTACGAAATGGCCCCGCCAAATTATTCGAAAAGAAA
>CBETNY010000271.1:0-3397 GCA_965537275.1 uncultured bacterium
TATTTATTCATTTCGTTGATATGCTTCTGTAACCATTTCGGATGATAAAAACCTTCGGGTGTTTTAAACGGGATTTGAATTTTCACGGCTGTTTTTGTCCTTTCCTTTCCTCTGCGCACGCCCTTTCCGTTGGTGGAGTAACTAATGTCTTTCAACACTATTCCCTTCCAAAGGACCCTTTCACTATATGCATCAATTTTATACCTGCTGCCTGTTTTCCCTAAAACATCCTCTTTTCCCAGCAGTTTAGCCTTTGGATACAACATTTTGAACCAGCCGATGACCTCGAAAAGCTTTTTGTTTTTCAAACACTTTTCTCGCAAATAAAAGGGATCATCGTTAACCACCCCCTTTTTATAATAAAAACGATGGTTTCCTTTCCACAATTGTTCGTACAACTTTTTCTTTTCCGGCAACGGTTTCCCGAAAGGGCCCGAAATCTGATACACAATATTTCGTGAGACATCACCATAATTATCCCAATAATATTCCTGGGATTGATACACATAGGGGATCAATTCTGCTTTTTGTTGCTGATTTCCATCAGAATCGAAATGGATTTCGGAGTGAATGGAATAACGGACAATCTGATAGGTAATTTTACCTGATTTTATCTTGTAGCGATGAAACTCTTGTGCCGGCAAAGAGATAACAGGAATCAAGAAAAGGAGTAGAACCCATTTTTTCATGAGAGAATTATTTTATTTCCTGAAGCTCATAAACAGAATAACTACCAAAGTCACCGGGTTTATCGGCAATCATTTTGGCAAATACGCCCGGCTTGTCATTGATCATCCAGAGTTTCTTGTTGGTGTCAAAATCACCTACGGCTTCAATCACCGTACATTGGAAAGTTCCGGCCGGAACGGTAATGGTTTCTTGTCCGGTTACCCTGAAGCTCATTTCCTTTTCGGGATATAACCGATTGTAATTGTCAAAGACATTGATTTGATTATCGCGAAGTTCCCTATCTGCGGAAGCGCTGTTTTTATCATACCCGTAAAAAATGTAGTCGATGCTCACCGATTGGGATGCTTCATTGGTATTTACCCCGGCTACCAATGTTTTTGTGTTGAAGGTCGTGGTGCCCTCATTTAATACGGAGTACCGATAGATGAGTTGATGAATTCCCTTTAAATAGTCCAGCATTTCAGAAGGCTCACGCCATTCGGTTGGCAACTTCTCTTCGTCATTTTCATATTTAAAGTTTCCATCGGCATCAAAAAAGTCATCACTTTTGTAGGTAAGCCTTTCAATTGCTTTTTTGTTTTCCTGCATTCTTTTTAAGGTGTACGATTCTCCTTTGTTTTCGAGGCTTACCCCGTCTTTTCCAATACTTATTATTTTACTTTTCCCGCTCAAAAAATCTTCTCCCCTTAGGCCAATCAACGAAAGGGTATTTTCTTTTTTATTGAAAATCCAGGTGCCACTGCTTTTCGATTGTACGCCGGGTTCTTTTGTAAGCATGCTGAAATTATCGGGTTTTTGAAACGTGATAATTGTAAGAATATCCGGTGCGTCTTTATCCACATATTTCCAACTTCCCATGAGGCCGGAAGCTGCATTTTCTTTGACGATTTTTTCCTTGTCCATTTTTTTGAAATAAAATGTGACATGCGAAACCGGATTTTCGAGAACCATTTCTTCCTTGTTGGATTTCAATATCCGGTTTTCCCCATCCAGCTTTTTAAACATTTTGGAAGCAATGGTCATCACCTTATCTTTTTTGTTGAATTTCCATGTGCCCATTTCCCGGTCCATGACCATAAATTTTCCTTCTGCCGTGAAAGAAACCGGATAATTGACCGCTTGTTCTTGTGTGTTTACAACAGCCTTGGTTAGCAACCAGTCTCCGGTAGGGGTTGCGACTTTACTTTTTGCCAGAGCCGTAATTGATAGCAAAGTGGCGAATAAGATAAATAGATTTTTCATTGTTAATTTTTTTAAATGATTAGATACCAAAAGCATCGCATTTGAATGACAAATGCGATACGATTCTGATTAAATTCTGATTTAGGATATTATAATTCTTCTTTTGGATTTGGGCCATATTGGTTTTCGCCCGGGGTCCCTTCCGTCACATAAAGTACCAAAAGCCAGATGAAGCCGATAACGGGGATAAGGCTCACGAGAATCATCCAACCGCTTTTACCCACATCGTGCAGACGGCGTACCGAAACGGCAAGACTGGGAATAATCATGGCCAGCCCGTAAATGCCGGAGAAAATGTAAACAGTGCCAAACATATAATCCAATACGTTGGCGATGATTGAAAAAATCATACTGAACAGAACAAACATCCAAAATTCCGTTCTTCTTGCACGACCGTTAAAGTCAGCATACTGTTGTAAAACTTTTAAATACCAATTCATAATTTAATTTTTGTTGTTTTCCTACTCATAAGGCTTTTCAGATACGCCCCCGTTTTGTTTCTGTGCGGGACAGGTTTGTTTTTTAGTGGGTAAAGTCCACTGAATTATTTTGATTAAACCTTTCATGCCGCCGACCGGCGGCATGAAAGGTTAGCTTATTACTGTTTAATAAATTTCCGGGTGAGTACGCTGTTTTGGTTGGAAATCCTGATAAAGTAAAGGCCTTTTGTCAAGTGACTCACATCAATTTTGTTTGTCAGGTCCTTAAGCGTTTTATGAATCATCAGCTTTCCGGTTACGCTGTAAATACGCAGCTCTGCGTTATTCTCACGTGTTGCATCACGGGTTATGTAAAGATGCCCGGAGGTTGGGTTAGGATATACATGAATGTTCATATCCATTTGCTCATCAACATCTGAAATGGTTTGCGTTCCTTCGTTGATTACAAAATTGACACTGTCATTCTCGGTCTGGTCATCACTTACAGTAACATCCCAATGCTCATTTTCGTCATAGCCTGGCAACTGGACAGATAAGTAGTAAACCGCATTGGGCAGGTTATCAAATCGGAATTTCCCCTCTTTGTCGGTAAGTCTTGAAGCGAGTAGGGCATCATTTGATTTTTGATACAGAAAGATGCTCACCCCTTCTGCCGGGGTTAAATCCGATTGAACTCCATCCAGCTGTTCAATGCTATTACGGATTGCCGTGATGGTATCCGGATTATGATAAATAGCACCACCAATCGATCCGTCTCCTGTTTGTTGAGCTGCTACTGCTATGAGATGAATGTCTTGTTGATTAATTTGTCCTGCGGTTACCTGGAAAGCGTTTTCTTCGGCCCAATAAGGCACATCGCCGCTGAAAGTGGAAACGAATCCGGCGCTGTCGTCAAGGGGATCAACCGAAATCATCCATTGTCCCTGCCAAACAGCAAAATAACTTTCTCCGGCTTCTTCGTAAGATAACACATTTTGCGGTGTCCAACGTCCTGCATCATTGTAATAAATTGAAACATGGCGCCG
>CBETNY010000272.1:0-3394 GCA_965537275.1 uncultured bacterium
CTTCCAAAAGGGGATGATAGGTATTTATTGTCTGATTTTTAGCGTTTTTCTTTGGACCAATGACTTTTAACTTTAAACAACTTCTTATTGCACCAACAGTTTTCGGGTTTGCACTCCATATTTGGTTAATAGCCGCACAAAATAATATCCGGCAGGCAGTTGGGTTAAATCAACGTTTATCCTTTTTCTTCCTGAAGTTTTGGAAATCCGGTAAGAATCTTTTGCAAAATGTCCGCAGACATTTAAAATATCAATTCTTACGTTACTTATTTCGGGAAGATAAATATCCAGATTGACCTTTCCCCGTGCGGGGTTGGGATAAATTTTGAATTCCAGTTGATTGCCTGTACCAAAGGTGTCAATGCCTGTTCCGTTTACCTGCGTAATGGCATCATAAAGGGTGGGGGCAGCCTCCTGGTTTCCGGCACTATCGGTGGCCACCGAATAAAATTGATACGTACTTCCCGGTTGTCCGCTAAAAATAGCTGTCGTATCATGCGTATCCAAAAGCCAGGGATAGTAAGCGCTGTCGTTTTCAGCCACGAAAATCGTATAGGAGAAGATCCCGCTGCTTTTGTCGTGTCCTTTCCAGCTGACAGTAAAATTTTTATCTACTGTTATTGCGGGAAGTGGGTGCACAGCACTTTCGGGGATTGTATTGTCCGTGGCATTGTGCCATTGATCGGTAGGAATGGATGTGTTCCAGTCGAAAACAATATGGGCCGAATTGTTGATGAAGGTACTATCGGGCAGATTGGTCAACGGTGAAATGGAATAGAGTACATTGCCCTCTCCTTCGGGAGGCGTGTGATTAGGAGGCAGAAATCCATCATAAACCTCATTGGTTAATTGGTAGGTATTGGGATCTAAAGTCAAAAATGTCCATGTTAAAATACCAGTTGACCGATCAAGTTGATAAAAAACCCTGACGATGGCGTTTTTATGAGGGCGTAAATCAATATCTACCGTATCACCATCGGTTTCTTTGTAAAAATAAGTGGTATCGCCAAAACCAAATCCGATGGGTTTAAAGGTGCTGATGTCAAATACATTCCGGTCCAGTGTGTCCGTTACAATCACCCTTTGAGCCGGTGCGGTGGCGGCTGAATCATTTTCAAAAGTAACCATGTATTGATAAGGTTGATGCGTGGGCATGTAGATAGAGGAACCTCTGCCGGTAGGTCCGTATTTGGCATTGGGGTCATGTGAAAATAAAGATTTTATATTTTTTGAATCTATTGTATCATCATCTAATAATTTTTTGCAGGATGAAAAGGCTCCGTACGCACCGGTTCCCACCTCAACCAAGTTCTTTGAGATTTCAACAGCTTTCCCCATCTCTGCGCCTCCGGGTACACATCCCAAGGCAATCATTCCAACAGAATTGGTAACATCATAAGCATCTACCGATTCGTCATTCATATATTTATCGGCACCGGCCACCACCGTATTGTCGAAAAATGATTTGATACATCCGACACCCGGTGTCAAATCTGCCACAATACCCACAACGTCATAGGCACAACGGAAAAAATTATATATGAAACCACTGGTCGATTTAGTGGTTTGAATCATTTCGTCAAAGTTTTCAAAAAGTGGCTTACTAATGGCATACTTAATTTCATTGGTAACGTCAACGGTTTCGGAAGTAACCGAAGTTATTTTCAATTTGAAAGCAGAGACAAAATTGGCGGGAATGTAGGGAATAAACAAAGCATAAACTTTTCCGTGAAAGGGTTCTCCAAAGAAATAATCCACGTTTACGAATTGTGGAATGGTATCCCAGTCAACCTCAAAAGGCATGTTTAGGTGGGAGGCAAATCCTGACACATCCAATAATTGATTGGAACCCACGCCAAGATAAAGAAAAACACCATAAGCGGCCCCGCTGCCCTGATTTCCATAATTGAGATAAAAAGTAGTGGGTTTATTGCCTAAAACATTGGTAGGGCCTGTCCAATTTGCCCATATTTCCGCTGTTTTCCCTTTTTTTATTTCGATGGCTTTGGAGAATAGCAAGGAAGTATCCGGGTTGATAACTACCTTTAAATCCCATTGAGCCACCGTAAAATTGGCACCATTGAAATAAGCCGTTATTTTCCTGTTGTTAACAGTCATGCTGTCGGGTTGCTTTTCTGTGGTGCTCCGAATTAAACTTAGCCGGGTGTTTTGGGTAAACCCGTTTCCATAAATCGAAATTGCAAAAGGATCTTTGTTGTTGGCAACTTTTGGGCTCCATGAGGAAATACCGGGTTGCAATTCCAGATTGGGTGTATGCATAAAAGCAACATCCGCATTATGTAAATCACCATTCATACCTCCAAAATCTCCTGCAAAGACCAGTGTCCGGTCATCGGCAGCAAAAGTATTGATGGAACCCTCCACAAGGGGTGTGCTAAAAGATGCGGTTATTGTATCTTCGACGGGATCGTAGACAAACAAACCCGGTTTTTCGGTGGTTGAACCAAATTCTTTCATCTGGTTTCCTGCCACAAGAAAGTATTTTCCAATGGGTGTAATTTTTTCTATTCCGGAAAATATGGGGGTTCCATCAATAGCCATCAGGCTGTCCTTGGTTTTGTCCAAACGATAAAAGAAAAGGTCCTCCGAAATATTTGTGATCATCCCTGCAACCACGTCACCGCGTTCGTTTTGAGACAGGGAACTTATTTTGTCGTAATCGGCACCGGGATACACTTTTTGCAGTGCTGCTGCGGTTTTGGTGACCTTAAGCATGGTTCCGTGTTGTGAGCTGCCGGAAACACCCAGTCCTCCTCCGGCAAGAAAGACCGAAGTGTCGTCAACCAAAATGCTGCTGACTCCCATATTCCAACTGCCTTCAAGCTGTGGATCCCAGGCATCGACACTGCCATCAGAACTATTAAAACGGGAAATATGATTATGGGAAACAGACCCAACGGTATTAAATCCTCCGGCAGCATATAGCTTGCCCCCCGAATGATAAAGAGCCGATACGTCTCCATTAATGACCGGTGGTGTAAAACCGTCAAATAGCTTTCCTGTTTGTGTACTTACGGCAAAGAGGTTTCCGGCATCTTTATCATTTACTTTTGAGATCGCACCTCCTCCTACAAATACCGTATCGCTCGACACCAATAACGTATTTACATAGGCGAAAAATTCGCCTACCATTGGGCTCCAATCGGCAATACTTTTGTTGCTAAGGTCTATCTTTGCCAGATTAGAACGTTGATAAAAAGGCATCATGCTGAATTCGCCCGAAAGAAACACGTCGTTTCCAAACGCAAAAACTTTGCAACTTCCAGCATTATAATGTGGTGGATTCCAGCTTTTTAGGGCAGCAGTTTCCGGATCGAGCAAACAAATGTTTTGTCTTGATTGACCGGCAACAAAGTAAAATGCTCCGGTTTTA
>CBETNY010000273.1:0-3393 GCA_965537275.1 uncultured bacterium
TAAATATTGATTTAATATACGAAAGAGCCGTTATTTTCGTTTTGTTCTTCAATAATTTATTATAATTTTGCGCCATGCTAAAAAGAGCCTCCATAATATTGTTAGTTGCTGGTTTATTTGTATTTATATCCGGCTGTAAAAGTTATAACAAGGTACTTAAAAGTCCGGACAATACTTTGAAATACGAAACCGGATTGGATTTGTATGAAAGCGGTAACTTTCGAAAAGCCCTTGAGTTTTTCGATATGCTTCGTACTTTTTATCAGGGAACTGAGAAAGGGGAAAAGCTTACTTATTATACTGCCAATTGCTACTTTCAGTTAAAAGATTACGAATTAGCCAGTTACTATTTTAAACAGTATCAGCAAATGTATCCCAAAGGTGAAAAAGCTGAAGAGGCCAGTTTTCTGCAGGCTTATTGTACCTATTTAAATACTCCTCGTCCCGAACTCGATCAAACCAATACCTACAAAGCGTTGAATGATTTACAGTCTTTTGTGGATAAGTATCCCCAAAGTGCTAAAGTCAAAAAAGCTACCGAGTTAATGGACAAGCTCCATAAAAAATTGGAGGAAAAAGCCTATAAGGTGGCCCTTTTGTATTATAAAATGGGTAGCTATCAAGCCGCCATTACTTCGTTTGAAAATTTAATGAACGACTATCCTGATACTGACAATAAAGAAATGTACCTTTATTATATTGCAAAAACGTATTACGAGTACGCCCAAAAGAGTATTCCTTCCAAACAAAAAGAACGTTTTGAAAAAATGGTAGAGGCGTATAACAATATTTACTACCTTTATCCGGATAGTAAATATCTGAAAGAGTTAAAACCATTGAGTGAAAAAGCAAAAAAACAATTATAATTTATAGAACACATGGATTTTAAAAAGATCAAAACTGAAACCACAGCCGTAACCCGTCAAAAAGACAAATTCTACGAACAAACCGGAAATATCTACGAAACGGTAGTGGTGCTATCCAAAAGGGCTAACCAAATTGCATCGGTTTTAAAACAAGAGCTGGATCAAAAAATATCGGAATTTACTACCTCTTCAGATAATTTGGAAGAGGTGTTTGAAAATCGCGAGCAAATTGAGATTGCAAAATACTACGAAGGCCTTCCCAAACCTACTTTGTTGGCTATTCAAGAGTTTCTGAATGAGGAAATTTACATTAGAAATCCTCATAAAGAAGTCGCTACCGAATTTTAAATTTTTCCCAAAGGTTTTTAAGCGTACGCTATGTTAAAAGGAAAAAAAATAATTGTAGGCATTACCGGCGGTATCGCAGCCTATAAGATTCCTTATTTAGTACGTTTGCTGAAAGCCGAAGGTGCCGAAGTGCAGGTGGTCATGACGCCGTTTGCCCATGAGTTTGTTACACCCTTAAGTTTGTCAACCGTTTCAGGAAGACCGGTCTTAACCGATTTTTTTGACAAAAAAGAGGGAACATGGCACAGTCATGTCGATTTGGGTTTATGGGCCGATGCGTTATTGTTGGCTCCGCTTACCGCCAATTCAATGGCTAAAATGGCTGTTGGAATGGCTGATAATTTGTTAATGACTGTGGTGCTTTCGGCACGTTGTCCGGTATTTTTTGCCCCGACCATGGATTTTGATATGTTTCAACATCCTACCACAAAGGCAAATATCGAGAAACTTCAATCCTTGGGATATCATTACATTGCGCCCGATAAGGGTGCATTGGCAAGTGGTTTGGTGGGACTTGGGCGAATGAAGGAACCTCAGGTGTTGGTGGATGAGCTGAAAAGCTTTTTCAATAACAGGGAGGTTTTACATGGTAAAAGAGTGATGATTAGTGCCGGTCCCACACACGAACCCATCGATCCTGTTCGTTTTATCGGTAACAGCAGTTCGGGAAAGATGGGTATTGCCCTGGCAAAAGCCTTTGCTGCTAAAGGTGCAGAGGTCGACCTGGTGCTTGGCCCGGTCGAAACAACCGAATCTTTTCAGGGAATTAAACTTCACAGGGTAGTAACGGCCGCTCAAATGAACGATGCCTGCCAGGCTTTGTTTCAACACGCAGATATCGCAGTCATGGCTGCCGCAGTAGCCGATTTTACACCGGTGCAACCAGCAACGGGTAAAATTAAAAAGGAAAAGGGGCTCAATAAAATTGAGTTAAAATCAACCACGGATATTTTGGCCGGTTTGGGACGGATGAAGAAAAAAGGGCAACTGTTGGTGGGGTTTGCTCTGGAAACCGATAATGAGCTGGAAAACGCTCAACAAAAATTGCAGCGTAAAAATCTGGATATGATTGTTCTCAATTCATTGAAAGATCCGGGAGCCGGTTTTGGTGGTGATACCAATAAAATCACCCTTTTACGACCCAACGAAGCCCCCAAAGCGTTTAATTTAAAATCAAAACCTGAAGTTGCAGAGGATATTATCAATGAAATTATCCAAATGGCGGAGGTGAAAAAATGAAAAAGGGATTCCTCATGCTTGCGTTTCTGTTGTTTGCCTTCGGGGTGAATGCTCAGGAATTTAATTGTAAAGTGCAAATAAATACCCAACAAGTACAGGGATTCGATCGTTCGGTGGTCAAAAATATGGAATCGGCCATCAGCGACTTCATGAATAATAGAAAATGGACTGACTATCAGTTCAAGACTGAAGAACGCATTGAGTGTACCCTGCTTTTTACCGTAACCCAGATTGTTTCGTCCGACGAATTTAAAGGGAGTTTTAATATTATGTTGCAGCGTCCGGTATTTAATAGTAATTACCGGTCTACACTGCTCAATATGATTGATAAAAATGTTCAGTTTCACTATGTCCCTTCCCAATCGATGAACTATGTGGAAAATACCTTTTCCAATAATCTGACTTCGTTGTTGGCCTTTTATGCCTATATGATGTTGGGTGTCGATTTTGATTCTTTTGCCAATCATGGAGGAAGTTTGTACTATCAGCAGGCCATGTCGATTGTGCAAACGGCCCAAACATCGGGTTATGTGGGTTGGCAGTCGCACGAAAGTGATAAAAACCGCTATCATTTTGTGGAGGGTTTTCAAAACCAGGCTTATGATGGATTGCGGGTGTTTTTGTATCAATATCATCGTTTGGGTCTCGATACCATGGCTGATGATGTTGTTAAGGCACGTTCAAAAATATTGGCTTCGTTGGGCCGGCTTAAGCTTGTTTATCAAAAACGTCCGGGTTTGTATGATCTTCAACTGTTGCTCGATGCCAAACGTCCCGAAATAGTCAATATTTTTTCAAAAGCAGATCCGGTTGAAAAGAATAAATTGTTGGAGCTGATGAGCCAAATCGATCCTGCCAATGGAGATAAAATCCGTCAGGAACTTGATGTAAGATAAAGCAGGCGTAGCTTAACTTCCCCTGAATGATTGATCCCTTTCTG
>CBETNY010000274.1:0-3387 GCA_965537275.1 uncultured bacterium
AAACGGCTTCCAGATCGTGAATTGAATCGTTTCTTTTTGTGTTGACGACATACATTGCCGAACTTATTTCCGGGAAACGTTCTGTCAAAAAGCCCATCAATTGGTTGATCCCCTCCATGTTATTCTCCCCAAAAACCATGACCACCATCAAGTCGCCCGAACTGGCGGTGCGGATAATCATATTGCGCAGAAAGCCGTGTTGTTCGCGGGCATTGTAAAACGACATCCCCTTTTCAAGGGCAAAGGCTTTGACTGCCAGTCTGATATCGTTGGAGGGATCCGGTTGCAGATAGCAATGGCGGATGTCTAATATTTTGTCAAATTTTCCGGGTAGATGAAATCCCAATCCCTCCAAATCGGTGACGCCACCTTCTTCAAGCGGGGTATCCAACTCGGTGAGCCACCGCCGGTTAGAAAAGGTGAATTCAAGCTTGTTGCGGTATCCATATATTTTGGAGGCCCCGATAATGGGCTGTATGCCAGGGTAGGGGACTTTTGCAATGCGGTCGAGACTGTCCTTTACCTGTTTCTGTTTAAATGTTTTCTGGTATTCATAATCAAGATGTTGCCATTTGCATCCGCCACAAAGACCAAAATGTTCGCATTTGGGTTGCGTACGGTATTCCGAATATTTTTTAATGGCTTTAATATTCCCTTCGTAGTAGGCTTTACGCTTTTTAATCACCTGAACATCAACAATATCACCCGGGGCGGCAAAGGGCACAAAGAGTACCCGCTCGTTTACGCGGGCAATGGCTTTGCCTTCAGCTCCGGCATCGGTAATTTCCACATTTTCAAAAAAAGGTAAGGGGCGTTTTTGTCTGGCCATGGATTGAATTTTTAGGCGGCAAAGATAGCGCTTTTTTAATGAGATGAATCATTTCAGAAGCGCACCGGTTGGCAACCACCGGTCTCAAAAAAAGAGCTAAATTTTCTCAATTAACTTGAGTAATTTTTCCAAACCGGCATCAAATTCGGGTTCCAATTCAGGTGGAAATTTTCCAAATGCATTGAGTTGTTTGGCCTTGGTGTTGTGGAGCATTTCCCAGGCTTTTGATTTGCGCGCATTGACAAAATGGCTTTCCACCAGCTTTTGAGGTTGAAGTTGGTAGCGCTCAGCCATCACTTCTATTTCTTGTTTGATTTGTTGCAGCGTTTGCAAAATAGCGGCCTTGGTTGAATCATCCAAATCGTGAACTGTTTCCTGCATGACCGAAGGGTCAGTTTTATTAAAGGTAAAGACGATCTCCTCTGCCATTTTTTCCAAAAGGAAAAGGGTAGAGGAGATGGCTCTTTTATGGTTGGCAGAAAGCTGCGACATGGTTACATCCTTTATTTTTCAAGCTCGAAGCCAAAATCTTTTCCCTTTTTAACAGCCGGAATTCCTTCTTTCATCCATTTGGGTTCGGGGGCGTCTTTCAGGAAGTGGTCAAAAAACTGTTGCATGCGCCGGGTCAGGTCTTTCTCATCAGCTCGTCGACTCAGATTGTGAGGGGCGCCGTTGTAGGTTAACATCCATACCGGCTTGTGCAATCGCCGCAAGGCATTAAAAAATTCAATTCCCTGGTACCACGGCACTGCATTGTCCTTGTCGTTGTGCATCATCAACAGCGGTGTTTGAACCCTCGGAGCAAAGAAAAGCGGGGAATTGAGCATGTAAAGCGGCAATTTATCCCACAAGTTTCCACCGATACGGCTTTGGGTATGCTCGTATTGAAATTCACGGCTCATCCCCGATCCCCATCGAATGCCACCGTAGGCGCTGGTCATATTGCTTACAGGAGCACCTGCCTGTGCGCACCTGAACATATTGGTTTGGGTAACCAGGTAAGCCGATTGATAGCCTCCCCAGCTTTGGCCTTGCATGCCCAGGCGGGTGCGGTCGATAAACGGATATCGGTTGGCCATTGCCTGCGTGCCACTGATAATGCAGTTGAAAGCGCTGGCACCGGGATAACCGGTGGTGTACTTAATGTCGGGTACAAAAATCAGGTAACCATTGCTGGTGTAGTAGCTAAAATTAATGACCGATCGGATGGGACGGGGAGCGATGTACCGGTGAATCCGGTCGGAGTAACGTTCGTAAAAATAAACCAGCATCGGATATTTCTTCTGCGGATCGAAATTGGCCGGCTTATAAAGCATCCCCTGCATGGTGTCTCCGTCAAAAGTAATCCAGCTAACCAAATCCACACTGCCCCACAGGTATTGATTCTGTTGTGGGTTAGCGTTTGAGATTTTTCGGGGATGTTGAAAATCGAGTTTGCTCAGGTAAACATCCGGATACAGTTCGAAAGATTGTTTCCTCCACAAAATGTCATCGGTGTTTTTGGCTTTTACAGGATGTGAAAAGGAAAAATCATCGAGCAGCAAAGCCCGTAGCTTCCCGTTTTGAAGGGAGTAAAATCCTGCTTTTTTGTTTTGGGTTTGAAATGCACTCAAAAGCATGTTTTCAGGAACATACTGCAACTCTTTGTCCAACTTCACGTAGCGTAGTCGTAAGTGATGCTGACGGCCCATGCCTTGCGTCAGGTTCCTGGCGGCTGTTTTTCCGGAAGGATCCAGCACCCACAAATCGTAAGCATCATACACCACCAGCTTGTTGTCTTTGGTCCAACCGGCCATCCCGTAAGCACGTGCTTCGTTGGGGATGTCGTTCAGTTCGTTGTAGAAAGCTACGCCTATGGGTTGGGTCAGGTTGACGGATTGACCCCTTTTGATGTTGTAGGCATTCCACGAACTGTCGGCGATGTTATACCAGGCAACAAATTTTTGGTTGGGTGAAAGGCTGGTTTGCCCGTCAATTTTTTTTAAAATAAGTTGACGGCTTCCCTGCATTTGGTTTACCAAATATACATCATTAAACCAATGTCCTGACCAGGATGTCATTTTTTGATAGGGGGTGTTGTCGTAACCCAAACAATAAATCCCATTCGACATGGAGTTGATGCGTACCTCCCGCATATTGCTATCGGCCAATTGAGTCAGCCTGTTTTTCGCCACAAAATAAACTGCCCGGCAGCTCCTTTTCTTTTCCTTGCCGGCTTGAACTTTCTGTTGCGGTTGCAATAATTTGTCTTTCCAATTCCAGATATCGAGACTGACCTTCTCGTCGGCTGCCAGACTATCCTTTACTTCTGGTTCGGGTTTAGGGGCGGTGCCGAAATAGAGTGCACTGCCTGAATGGTTGAAATAGAGTTTCGCATAGGGGCTGACCGACCAACCGGAGTGCAATTTTGAGAAATTTTCTCCTGAAACCAGTAAGGGTTTTTCCTTTTTGAGGTTCATAAAATACAATCCGTAGGCTTTGTTTTTCACTGTGTCGTCCGAATAGGTAAATGCCAACAGGTTTCCTGTGCGGTCAAGGCTGATATTTTTGGAACTTCC
>CBETNY010000275.1:0-3386 GCA_965537275.1 uncultured bacterium
GCTGTAGTGGTTGGGAAAGGTTTTGGTAGGAAAACTGGGTTTCATTTCGGCAAACACGCCGGCTTTTTTTAAGGAATCCAACACAGGGGTATTGGCTTCATCAGTATAATCCCATCGAAAACCGTCCAGCGATAGCATGATGAGGTAAGGTTGCTTGCTTTGGGTTTGTGCATTTTTTGGTTTTAAGCTACAGGCATTCAGTGAGAAGATGAAGGATGCAAAGAGTAAGTATTTGAATATTGAGAAGAATTTTACACGCATGTTGGTAGTTTTTATATTTTTTTGAAAAGTACATAAAAAAAACAAGCCACCTAAAAAGATGGCTTGTTTTTAAAAATTTTATGGGAAGGTTAGAATGAAATCTTCACACCGGCATTAATTACTCTGGGCATTCCCAAGAATACTTCAGCAGAGTTTACGGTATGTGATAATTCATGATTTGTTCCATAATAACCATTGTAATGGCTGTTATCAAATGCATCTTGTACATACAATTCGTTGAACAAGTTGAAAGCATGAGCAAATACCATCAAACCCAATTTCCCTTTCATAGGGATTGTGTAATTAAAGTGGGCGTCAACAACAGAGTATGCAGGGGTTAACCAACTTTGTGCTCTGTCGGTGGCATCTGTTCTGTCAGCCGGGTTAAAGTCGGCATAGTGGTTTGCATTGTGACGGAAAATGAATTGGAAATTCATTCCTTTCATGGGATAAATGTTTACCCATGCAGCATACTGGGTTTGAGGAGCATCACCAACCTTTAAGTCTTTGGAATATACATTCACGGTTTCGGTAGTAAAACCATTGTCATAAGTTTTAATGGTTGCACTTACGTCGTTCAGATATTTCCAGTTTGCAAAGGAAGCAATGGCGCCAAAACCAACCACTTTGGTAGGACGATAACTGGTTTCCAGCTCAAGACCCATGTGACGTTGATCTAAACCGGTGATAAAAGCAATACCGCTTACATCTTGGGTTACCTGGATAAATTTGGTTAACGTTCTGTCTTTCCATGTGGTGTAATACAAGTTGGCTTTTACATTCAGTTTTCTGTTGATACTTCTGAATTTACTACCCATTTCCAGTGAAACGAATTTTTCGTTTTTAGGATCAGTAGCTACAACACCACTACGGTCATCAATAACAGCGTCGAAAATCGGCACTTTAGAAACTAAACCAACGTTGGCAAAAACGTTGAAAGTTTCAGACAGGTTGTAGTTGGCACCACCTTTTAATTGGTAACCGGTAATCCAATTTGTTTTTGAATTTAATTCGTTGCCATCGTCACCTTTTTTGAAATGGTTGGTGTAGGTGTATTTAATCATTGAATAACCAAAAGTTCCATAGGCAGAAAATGCATCTTTTGAATATTCTGACTGAACAAAACCGCCTAACCAGTTCACGGTGTTAGTGTTAAAATAAGCAATTTTATCACCCAATCCCAGGTTATCCATTGAACCGAAATCGTTGTGTGTATAAGGATCGTCATATGAAGTTAATCCTAATAGGTCGCGAATTTCACGGAAGTGCTCAATTTGAGCGGTTCTCCAGTCAATACCTACTTGTGATTTGAAATGATCAGTAAAGTTAATTTTTAATTTACTGATGGCACCAATGGTCCACTGGTTGTTTACCGAGTTACGAATAATCCCTCTTTTGGTACTGTTGGGATCCTGGTTTTGTGCAATGGTTGCATCCCAGTTTACAACACGTGAAGGACCACTATAGTCGTAGGCTAATTTACCATAGGTACCTGAACCACCGCCTTTACCACCTGAATAGTAGAAAGTAGTAAATTGATTCACTTTTTTGCTCCATTGTGAGTACCAGTTTAAGTTGGCCAATGGTTTGTGATAATAATTTTCTCTTTCGTTCAGGATGTCAGGTGAATAACGGTCGGAAGTGTGACCATTCCAGTATTGCTGTCCTGTATAGCTGGCACTAACAGGAGCCCAGTTTTCATTGTAATATCTTCCGGCGGGTGATTCGCCAAATTTGTCGAGTGTACCTTGATCAGCGCCAAGCTCTTTAGCATATTCGTGGCTATAAGCGGCAAGGTTTTGTTTGTACAGGTTCTGTCCGTGACGTTGGGTAGCACCTACCAGATAAAACTCAACACGATTCTTTTTGTTGATGTTGTAGCTTGCCCCTAAATAATAAGCCCAGGCACTGGTCCATGTACCATCAATCACACCGTCACCGGTTTTGCGAACGATAGATGCACTTACAGCAAATTTGTCATTAATCAAACCTGAATGCGCTGTAACGGAAGTTTTGAAGAAACTACCCGATCCGGTTTCGAATTTAGCAGAAACTCTTCTTTCCATCGAAGCGGGGCTTGTCAAAATATTCATGGTACCACCAATGGAAGGAGTAGCCAGGTTGATGGCACTTAAACCACGCTGCATCTGAATAGAAGAGGTAGCATCGGCAACACCGTCCCAATTGGACCAGTATACCCAACCGTTTTCCATGTCGTTTACAGGAACACCATTAATCATGATGGCCACATTTCTCTGGTTAAAACCACGTACGTTGATACGAGCATCACCTGCACCACCACCCTGAGGGGTTGAATAAACCGATGGAGTGTTGTTCATAATCAATGGAAGGTCGCGTGAACCCAGATTTTGTTCGATTTCAGCTTTGCCTACGTTGGAAATGGCAACAGGAGTTTTCCTTTCCACAGCACGGTCTGAAATAATTTCAAGACCTTGCAGCATCACTGAGCTGGGTTTGAGTTTAATTGTTCCTAAATCAATGGTTTTACCATTTTGAACATTTAAATTAAATTTTTGAGGGGTGTAGCCTACAAATTGGACCACAACAGTCTTTTTGCCTGCAGGCACTTCAAAGCTGAAGCGTCCGTTGGCATCTGATGATACACCTATGGTGGTTCCCTCAACAAGAACGGTAGCACCAATCAGTGTTTCGTTGTTTTCGGCGTCTTTTACAACACCTTTCACTACGCCTTGTGCAATGGTGGCTCCGGCAAAGAGCACGCTGAGCATCAAGGTTAAAAGTAATCTTGTACTTTTCATAAAACAATAATTTTAATTAAGAATTTGGTTCCTTTTTAATTCGCTGCTAAAATATAGAATAATTTGAATGGCTACATGAATTTTTCGTTAAGGAATTGTTGAATGATTGGGGTAATTTCGGTAAAAACTTCGTAAAATAAAGATTGATAATTAATTAGAAACACCCTCCTTGTTGAAAAGTTTAATAAAATTTCTTAAAAAACCTTAATTTAGCATGCTTATGCATTGATGTTCATGGAGTTATTCGTTTTGTCCATGGTTTGATTATTTTAGGAGTGAAGTGAATGGTTAAAATTGCGTTTGATGATTGGTAAAAATCAGAATGATAGCCATTTAAAGCCTGTT
>CBETNY010000276.1:0-3380 GCA_965537275.1 uncultured bacterium
GTATTGCGTTTTGTGGTATCACCATAAGGGCATTCGTTGAGCAAGCCCGGGTAATGTCGGATTTTGGCAAACGCGCGCGTGTCTTTGTCGGTAAGCAGCAACAGCGGCCTGATCAGGTGCAATGCGCCTCCAAACATGCGTAATTTGCCGGGTAAGGAAGAAATATGACCATGATACGCCATATTCATCAGCAAGGTTTCCACGGCATCATCCATATGATGGCCCAGCGCCAATTTTTGAAAACCCTGATTTTGCGCAAATTCAAAAAGATTCTTTCGCCTGTGCCACGAACAGACAAAACAGGGGGCCTTTTTCCCCCGGTTTTCCAGTCCCGCCCGAATGTTTTTGTAATGGATAGGAACCTTCAACCCATCGGCATAGGCCGATAAAAAATCCCGATCAACCTGATAGGGAACGTCTTCGACCGCTATGTGCAGGGCTTCCAGCTGGAAATCAACTTTTTTAAACCGCCTGAACGCGGCCAAGGCCTCCAACATCACCAACGAATCTTTTCCACCGCTCACGGCTGCCAGCACCTTATCGCCCCGGGCAATCATACCCTCCTCCATAATGGCCCTGGCCACCTGGTTTTTCACATGCTCAACATGCCGCTTTTGCCAATTCGATAGGTTATCTTTTTCGTTCATTGGGTGACAAAGATATAAGTTTGGATGCAAACCCGAAGAAATATTTTTAGCTTTGCGCATATGTTAGGAACCATTGTAAATGCAAGCACCGTAATTGCGGGCAGTTTGATTGGGATGGCATTAAAAAGCCGTTTACCGGAACGCTACATCCGCATCTTTTTTCAGGTAATCGGCCTGTTTACCATCTATTTGGGAATTTCGATGGCCTTAAAATCGACCCACGTCCTTCAAATGGTCATCAGTTTGATTGGGGGTGCCTTTATTGGCGAAGCCTTGCATTTGGAAAGAGGACTCGATCGCATTGCCGAATGGGTGAAGAAAAAATTCAAAAGCAACCACGAACGTTTCACCGAAGGGCTGCTGACGGCTTTTTTACTCTATTGCATGGGATCGTTGACGATATTAGGTGCCCTTGAGGAGGGCATGACCGGGGATGCCCATTTGCTCTATATCAAATCGCTGATGGATGGCATTTCATCCATTGCACTGGCTTCGGGATTAGGCATCGGGGTGCTCTTTTCGGCCCTTCCCCTGCTTGTTTTTCAGGGAGGAATCACCCTACTGGCTATGTGGCTGGGAGATTTTTTTCCAACAGTCATTATTACCGAACTGTCTGCCACCGGAGGCATTTTACTCCTGGGGTTGGGTATCAATATTTTGGAAATCAAAAAAATAAAGGTCATCAACCTGCTGCCGGCCCTGGTAGTGATTATCCTGCTGATGTGGTGGTTTCCATCCACCGGGCTCTAACCCATGTTTTTCAAGCCGGATTTACTTATGGCACCGGTAAACCACAAATTTTTCGTTGGCAGCCACCTGGTCTGTTGTGCCGAAAAGTTTTTGAAGATGGGTTTTATAATTGAGGTGTTTGCTGGCCACCAACTGAAACACTCCTCCCGTTTTAAGCACCTTTTCGACCCCACGAAACAAGTTTAACGCTACTTCGATATTGGTTTCATATTCAAAATGAAAGGGAGGATTTGAAATAACAAAATCAAAGGTTTCCGGGTCAAATTCGTCGAGTGAATCGTCCCAATGAAAGACATTCTTACCCTCCACCCGATTGAGTTTAGAAGATTCTACGGCCAAACGAAAATCGTCCAGCAGATGGATTTCGGCAGCCGGAAACAATTTACGCATAAAAGCAGCCAGCAGTCCATTTCCCGAAGCCAGGTCGAGCACTTTTTCAGCCCCGGGCACCGGCACCGTATGTGCCATTAAGAATCGGCTGGCCTGATCAACTCCACCGGAAGAAAAGACACCCGGATACTGTTTTAATACCCCGCCATCATCCAGCTTAATTGGATGAATAAAGTTCAACGTTTTCACCGCTTTCTTCTTTTGCAAAATCAGTAAACGTGACTTTTTCCAGGCCCTGCTTTGGGTGACCTCCTCAAAAAATTCGCCGGCGAACTGCAAAAGCTGTCCGGTAAAATTCCGGGTCATAAACGAACAATAGACCATGCCGTCGTCGGGCAACACCCTGGAGAGCCGGTAGAGATAAAAACGAAACAGCTCAAGCGATTTAGGGATTCTGATCACCCCGATTTCAATGGTAGAAGGCAGTTCTTTATCCATATAAGCCCACAGGGACTCGTCCACCTCCATTTTATTGAGTGCCAGGTTCAGGCGACAAGCCTTTTGCTGAGAACGGTAATCGATAACGGTATAGGGCTGCAGGTGGGAAAACAAACAGGACAGGGCGCCAAAGCGATCATTGAAAATGGCCATGGTTTTAGGCCGGATGTTTAATTCGGATAAGGTTTCAAGCAGGTATTCATCGCCTGCATTCAAAGGTTGCAACGACCGGTTATCGGTTTTTGGATATCGTTGAATTTGAAATTTCCGTTGGTTATATTGAACGATCATGGATATTTTTTTGCAAAAGTAACCATTCGAGGGGTCAATACCCAACCTTGTATTCGGGCAGCCAGCGAAATCAGCCGGTCTTCCGGCCTGCATCCAGTTTTTTCATCGCGGCAAAATAGGTGTTGGTCTCGCGTATCACCACTCCCGACAACAAGAGCAAAGCGATCAGGTTAGGAATTGTCATAAAAGTAATCACCATATCCACAAAATGCCACACCAAATCGATGCCCCAAACAGAGCCAAAGAAGACAAAAAGACCGTATAGATATTGGTAAGGGACGATGGCCTTTTCACCCAGCAGGTAGTTGGCAGCCCGTGAACCGTAATACGACCAACTGATGACGGTAGAAAAGGCGAAAAGCAGCAAACCACCTGTAATAATATGTTTTCCAATACCATACAACCCCACACGGGCCAGACCTTCGTCCATGGCAAAGATGGTCATGCCCACACCTTTGATACCCGAATGCCAGGCATCGGTTGAGATGAGCATCAAGCCGGTCATGGTACAAATTATTAGCGTATCGACCAGAGGCTCAAGCGAGGCCACCATTCCTTCACGAGCGGAGTATTCGGTTTTTGCTGCTGCATGGGCAATGGGTGCCGATCCCTGACCTGCTTCATTGGAAAACAATCCCCGTCGTACTCCCCAAATCATGGTCATCATAATGGTGGAACCCACAAAACCACCTGTGGCAGCGGTACCGGTAAAAGCGCCCGAAAAAATCATCCCGAAGGCATGGGGCAGGAATTCGGCACGATCGAAAAGCACCAACAGGGTGGCCACCACATAGGTGACAGCCATAAAGGGAACCAGTTTGGAGGTCACTTCGGCAATTCGTTTTAATCCTCCCACAATAATTA
>CBETNY010000277.1:0-3339 GCA_965537275.1 uncultured bacterium
GTATGCTGTTCATCAGCAGGATGGCGTTGTCCAGCGCCTCATTGGAAATGCTTATGGTGAAGGCCTTTTCAACGTCTTTTTTAAACCGGCCCACCACCTTTTCAAAGTAGGATTTTGAAAGAGGCGAATCAAGTTTTACGGGCAACAACACATCAAAATGAAGCGATTTTACATTCAGTCGCCAAATGTCCGATAAACGCTGAATGGAATCGCAGGCATGCGGAAAGACCACCGCATCTAAAAAGTCGAGGTCTCCCGAAAGTCCGTCCTCAAGCATTCCTCTGACCATGGAACAACCATAGGCTTGCAGGTGTGCATCGGCAAGTGAAAATTCCTTTGATTGGGCAAAAATCCGGAACGGATGCAAACCGGCGGCCAACAGAATTTCCTCGGGTGTGTAGGTGCATGTGGAACCTACCATCACTTTCCCGGTTTTTTGTTTTAATTGACGTAAATACGCATAGGGCTCGCGGGCAATATCGCGAAAAACCTGTAGGTTATTTTCTTTTTTCATATTCGATGGCTTCCAGTGCTCTAAAATTAACTTTTCCAATTTTTGTCAGCGGCAATTTATCCATAAATTCCACTTCACGCGGACAACTCCATTTGATGATTTTTGATTGTGTAAAGGCAATAATTTCCTTCTCCTTTTCAGGTGAGGCTAATTTGGGGTTGTGCAATTCAACAAAGGCTTTGATTCGCGACATTTGGTGAGCATCTTCCACACCAATGACACAGGCAAACTTTACATCGGGATGTTGACAAATCACATTCTCCACCTCGGAAGGGTAAACATTCATGCCGGAGGATTTAATCATGCGTTTCAGCCGTTGTTTAAAATAAAAATAACCGTCTGCATCGCGATAGCCCAAATCGCCCGTATGTAACCAAACCTTGCCGTCGTCGTGAATCCTGAGTGTGGCGGCGGTTTCTTCGGGGTTGTTCAGGTAGCCTTTCATCACCGCCGGACCTTGCAGACAGATTTCTCCAATTTCGCCGTGCGCAAGGGTGTTGTAATGCTCAGGGTCCACAATTTTAGCATCCATGTCGGGGAAAGGGACGCCAATCGAACCTTCACGATAGGCTTCCATGGGCATAGCCATGATGGCGGTAACGGCTTCGGTAAGTCCGTAGCCCTCCAACAAAGTGCATTTTCCGCCATTGCGTTTTACGGTCTCATCGAAAGCTTCCTTTAGCGTTCGTGGTAACGTATCGGCACCCGAAAAGGCTGCTTTTAGAAACCTTAAGTCGGCAGTGGTAAACAGTTTCTCGTCAAGCAGCGCCTTAAAAAGCGTGGGTACGCCAATTAGAAAAGTGGGGTGCTTTTTGCGGATCAGGCGGGCCACATCTTTCACCGTAAATTTTGGAATTAAAATACTTTTGCCTCCCGCTACAAAAACAGCATTCACACATACACTTAATCCGAAACCATGAAAGATGGGCAGGATAGCCAGAATGGTGTCCGTATGATCGAGCTTGCCCCATGCAGCCACCTGCATACCTTCCGAAACAATGTTGCCGTTGGTGAGCATTACCCCTTTGGGGACACCTGTGGTTCCTCCGCTGTACAAAATGACCGCCAGTGAATCTTTTCCGAAATGGGTGGCTTCAACATCTTCTGTACATTGGGCATTTAGCTTCTCAAGCACCAGTGCCCATGAAGTATCGAGATGCACCCTTTTGGTGAGGGTCATCAGTTGATAGGCTGTTTTCTTTAGCGCCGGCATATGTTCTGAAATCCGGGTAACTAACAATTTTTCCAGCGGTATTTGATTCTTTATCTCAGCCACCTTGTCATAAAAAATATCCAGTGTAAGTGCATATTTCGACTGACTCAGGGTTAAATAATGCAGCAATTCGGAAGGGGTGGACAGGGGATGGATAAAGCTGGCCACACCTCCCAATTTATTGACGGCATAAAAAGCGATGATGCCTTGTGGTGAGGTGGGCATAATGATACTCATTACGTCACCGGCACGCATGCCCAGGTTGTGAAAGGCACAGGCATAGGTATCAATCTGCCGGCCAAACTCGGCATAGGTAACGGTTTTGTCCATAAAATCGTAGGCAATATCGTTGGGATATTTTTCGATACTTTGCCTGATTAATGCATACATCGATCCTTCCGGATAATCGATGGAGGTGGGGATATCTCCATAAAATTGATGCCAGACTTTGTGTTCCATGGTAGAGGTGTTTTAGGTGAATGGTTTCAAAATTAAAAAAAATCCGATGGGAAACAGGTATTTGGTTGGTTTTTATGTTTCCAATTTTCACCCATTTCCCTGACGAAATACAAAATCGGTGAAAAGCATAGGCAGAAATTGATACTTTTGTTTAAAAATTAACCTGAGTTTTGAAGATTGCCGTTAATACACGTTTATTAATTAAAAATAAATTGGAGGGTATCGGTTGGTTTACCTGTGAAACACTCCGGCGAGTGGTGAAGTTGCACCCTGAACACGATTTTTATTTTTTGTTCGACAGGGGTTACCATGACGATTTTATCTTTGCCAAAAATGTCCATCCCATGGTGATTTCGCCTCCCACCAGGCATCCGATCTTGCAATATTGGTGGTTCGAGAAGTCTTTGCCGGCAGCATTGAAGAAAATAAAACCCGATTTGTTTTTTTCTCCCGATGCATACAACTCATTGGCACTGCCCTATAAAAATATCATGGTGATTCATGATTTGAATTTTGAGCATTTTCCGGAATGGATGCCTTGGGTTGAACGATTTTATTATCGGCATTTTACCCCTTTGTTTGCAAAAAAGGCGGATCGGATTCTTACGGTATCTCAATATTCGAAGGAAGATATTCACCGGCAATATGGGATTCCATTGAATAAAATTGATGTGGTGTACAATGGAGCTCATTCGCGCTATAAGGCTTTGACGAACGAGCAGATTCAAAAGGTTCGTATGGAAATCAGCAAGGGACAGCCCTATTTTTTATTTGTGGGCGCTTTTAATCCGCGTAAAAACATCAGCCGGTTGTTTCAGGCTTTTGATTTGTTTAAGGATACCCATAAAAGTGATGTGAAGCTGGTGATGGTGGGTGAAAAAATGTATTGGACCCGCGAAATGGAAAGAATTTTTAAACAAATGCATCATGCCCGGGAGGTGATTTTTACCGGACGCCTGGAGCCGGAGGTCTTGTCGCAAGTAATGGGTGCGGCCCTTGCACTTGTGTATGTGCCCTTGTTTGAGGGTTTTGGTATTCCCATAGTGGAAGCCTTCCGCGCGGAGATTCCTGTGATTACTTCCAATACCACCTCCATGCCCGAAGTGGCCGGCGAGGCGGCCCTCCTGGTAGACCCCTTTCAAATAGAAAGTAT
>CBETNY010000278.1:0-3335 GCA_965537275.1 uncultured bacterium
AAATGACCGGATTTTATAATCATGGTCTGAAAAATGGATACTTTAAAACCTACGATCCGAACGGTAATTTGATTGCCACCACAAAATATGTGAACGGCGAAAAGCAAAAGGCAGCGGAAAAAGTTAATTTGTTAGAGGTTCGTACCGATTATTATCCTGATGGAAAAGTGCGAGTGGTAGGTACTTACAATAAAGAGGGAAAGCCCGAAGGTATCCGGCGTGAATACGACGAAAAGGGTAACGTGGTTCGGTCGTATATTTTTAACAATGGCAAAATTGTGGGAGAAGGTATTTTTACTGAAGCCGGTGAACAGGAAGGATTTTGGAAAGAATTTTACCTGGATGGAAGCCTGAAAGCCAGCGGATTTTATTCGAAAGATAAAAAAACCGGGCATTGGCAATATTTTTATCCCAATGGGCAACTTGAAGAAGAAGGCAATTATGTTAATAACCGTCCCGATTCTACCTGGCATTGGTATTATCAGGATGGAAAACCATTGCGTATCGAACATTTTTTTGACGGACTTGAAGATGGAAAGCTGACCGAATGGGATGAAAAGGGAAATATCGTTACCCAGGGTGAATACATCGAAGGCAAACGGGAAGGTTTATGGGTTTATCAGGTGGGAGATACCCGTCAGGAAATTACCTTTGGCGATGATAAACGCAATGGTTGGAGTCGTTATTACGACCGTCAGGGTACCTTGCTTTTTGAAGGAAAATTTGTGGATGATTTGCCCAATGGAGAACACAAATGGTATTGGCCCGGTGGAAAATTAAAAACCTGGGGACATTTTAGCATGGGTCGAAAAAATGGTCAATGGAAAAAGTATGACGAAAATGGAAACCTTGTTTTCAGTATTACCTATCAACAGGGAAAAGAGATAAAATATGACGGAGTAAAAGTGGAATAATCCACCCTTGCTTTCGATTACAATCGTTTTTTTCTTTTGCGCTTGGCAAATAGCATGAGGATAATCAAAATAAGGATTAAACTGGCTACGGAATTTACCAGCACATGTTCAAGGGTGGTGAAAAAATGACTAAAACTGAACCTTTCCACAAAAAACAAAAACAGGTGGTGAATCAAAATGAGTGTAAAGGCGTATTTGGTAAAGCCACCCAAACCCAACTTTTTAATGCCGGGTTCTTCCTGGGGTAATGTCTCTATTTTTTTGAAATAGAATTTGATAACACCCGGACGGGCAAAAGCCATAAGTACTGCTGCTGCGGTATGTAATCCCAACGTATTTCCAAAAAAATCAATGGTAAATCCTGTGGCAAAAGCCAGTAACAGCAGCGCGGTTCCCGGTGTGTTAAAAGGAAGCAACAAAAGGAATAACAGATAACCATAGGGAATGATATAGCTGTTTAAACTAACCTGGTCGAGCACCAAAACCTGGAAAAGTACCAAGAGTATAAACCGGATTATATTTTTTAAAACAACGTTATTCATCATCGGCTCCTTTCAATAAAGTCTGTTCCTCTTTTTTTCGGAGATTCCTGATTAAATAAACATGGTTTAACCGGTTGAAATCGGTTGCAAAACGAATTTCAGCAGTATTTAAACCTTTTTCTTCATTTGGACTGTACGATTCGACGGTACCGATGATTAATCCTCCCGGGAAAATAAATGAATTTCCACTGGTAACAATGGTATCACCCGCTACCAATTGAAGATGTACCGGAATATCGATAAGTTTACCCCTGTCGGGATGTTCTGCTTCCCAAATGACATTGGCCAGTTGATTATTTTTTTTAATCCGCGCACTAATTTTAGCATTTTCATTCATGAGCGACATGGCCAGCGCATAATGTTTTGATACGCCGATAATGATGCCTGCCACACCGTGATCGGAAACCACACCCATCTCTTTTTCGATGCCTTGTAAACTTCCTTTATTCAACATCATAAAGTTATTGGAGGCATGGGTTGTATTGCGAATTACACGCGCCGATAAATATTGGAAAACCGTGTCTTCTATCACCGCATTGGTATCCGAAATTGATTTGCAGCCCATCAGCTGATTATGAAGTTTGGTATTTTCTTCGAGCAGTTGTTTATTTTCCTTTTGCAGTTTTAGGTAACCGGTGGTGTTCGACAAAACATTAAAAACGCCACCTGTAATATCGCTGGCTGCATTAAAGCTAAGCGTACGCTGGTAAGTGTACGAATGAATTAACATCCAAAACGCCACCAACTCCAGTATGAGAAAGAGGGTTAAAAAATGATGTTTTCGCAAAAAGGCAAATAAAGTTTGCATAACATCCCTCTTGATATGAACTATTTAATGAGGAAAGTGAACTTTTCGAAATTCTTCAAGGCAATACCGGTACCCCTGGCCACGGCCCGCAAGGGGTCTTCAGCTACATGAACAGGTAATTTGGTTTTTTGATGAATTCTTTTGTCCAGTCCCCTCAGCAACGATCCGCCACCGGCAAGATAAATTCCGGTACGGTAAATATCGGCGGATAGTTCAGGAGGTGTTTTTTCCAGTGCATTCAAAACGGCTGCTTCTACTTTTGAAATGGATTTGTCGAGACATGACGCTATTTCCTGATAGTTCACGGTGATTTCTTTGGGAATACCGGTCAGCATATCTCTTCCGTGAACAGCGTAATCGTCCGGTGGGTTGTCGAGCTCGGTCAGTGCCGATCCTACCTCAATTTTAATTCTTTCGGCTGTCCGTTCACCAATGGTGATGTTGTGTTGCTTGCGCATATATTCTTCAATGTCGGCATTAAAATCATCACCGGCAATCCGAATGGAGGTGTTGTTCACAATACCGCCCAGGGCAATCACGGCAATTTCGCTGGTTCCACCGCCGATGTCAATAATCATGTTGCCGGTTGGTTCCAACACATCAATACCAATGCCTATTGCAGCAGCCATGGGCTCATGAATCAATTTTATTTCTTTGGCCCCCGCTTGTTCTGCAGAATCTTTCACCGCCCGTTCCTCCACTTCGGTAATGCCCGAAGGGATACAAATCACCATTTTTAAGGCGGGTGGAAAAAGATGGTTATTGATGCCAATCATTTTAATCATTTCACGAATCATGTATTCGGCAGATTGAAAATCAGCAATCACCCCATCACGTAAGGGACGGATGGTTTTGATGTTGTCATGGGTTTTGCCATGCATCAACATGGCTTTTTTCCCCACAGCAATTATTTTCCCCGTGTTTCGTTCTATTGCCACGATAGAGGGTTCGTCAACCACAACTTTGTCGTTGTGAATAATGATGGTATTGGCCGTTCCCAGGTCAATCGCAATTTCTTTGGTAAGAAATGAAAATAAGCCCATATTTTATTTTTTTTATTTTTCTAACTAA
>CBETNY010000279.1:0-3326 GCA_965537275.1 uncultured bacterium
AGATTCTGGAAGGAAAAAATGTAAAAGGGATGGATGAATCTCAAAAAGCCCGGTATCTGGCTCAAAAAGAAAAAGAGTATCGCGAAAAATTTGCCAATCCGTATGAGGCAGCCAAATATGGATTTATCGATGATGTGATTGAACCCCGAAACAGCCGGTTTCGTATCATTCGGGCTTTGCAAACCCTCGCCACAAAAAAGGAGAGTCGACCACCAAAAAAACATTCGAATATTCCACTTTAACATAAAAAATATGATACTGCTCACACAACTTTCCAATATTCAGGAGGAGGGAATTGTCATCTCCATTACCGGTTATCTCATTGTGTTTTTAGCCCTGTTGCTGTTGTACTACTCTTTTAAAATGGCTTCCCGTTTTTTGCGCTATAACATTCAGCAAAAATTGAAACGTTTAGGGAAAATGCCGAAAATTAAAGAGAATCAAAGTTTTGAAATCCCGGGCCAGGTGGTGGCCGCCATCGCTATGACCATCTACTTAAGCCATGAACTGCATGATGAAGAGAGTAACATTTTAACGATTAAGAAAGCATCGAGGGCTTATTCGCCCTGGAGCTCCAAAATTTACGGACTACAGGATTTTAAAAGATAACAGCCATGAAACGATTTAAATTTACCATTCGAGGGAATGAGTATGAAACGGAAATAATCAAATTGGAAGGCACCGAGGCGGTGATTGAAGTCAATGGTACTCAATATAATGTGGAATTGGAAAAAGAGAAAAAGGCTGCGGTGCTAACCAGACCCGATTTCTCTTCTAAAAAAAATGGGAGGAACTCTTCTGCTGGTGGTCTCCTCAAAGTAAGGGCTCCTTTGCCCGGACATATCATGAAAGTGTTTGTGAAAGAGGGTGATATGGTGCGAAAGGATGATTCATTGCTGATTTATGAGGCCATGAAAATGGAAAACCTGCTCAAGGCTGAAAAGGTGGGGAAGATTAAATTGGTAAAAGTGAAAGCCGGAGATACGGTTTTGCAGGATGATGTTTTATTTGAAATTCAACTGTAATGAGAAAACTATTGATCAACCGCGGTACCCGTCAGCCTGTCATGAAAAAAGCATTGTTGATGATGGGTTTAATCATTTTCCTGGTCCTTGCCAACCTGATGTTTACTGCCAACCTTAGTGGGGCAGAGGTGATTGGAAAAACCACACAACAACTTGCACAAGCAAGTCAGACCCATTTTGGACATGAAATGGCAAAAGGAATTGGCAAATTTTTCAGCTTTACAGGCTTGCGAAATGCCACAGGTGGCAACATCATCATGATTTTGGTGGGTATTTTCTTTATTTTTCTGGCCATTCGATTTGAATACGAACCCCTTTTATTGATTCCCATTGGAGCGGGAATTATCATCGGGAACATTCCTTTTTTTCACGATGGCGGTGTCAATCTCCAGATTGGGATTTATCAAAAAGGCAGTGTATTAAACTATCTCTATTTTGGTGTCATGAAAGGGATTTATCCCCCGCTGATTTTTTTAGGCATTGGTGCCATGACCGATTTTTCCTCTCTAATTTCAAACCCACGACTCATGTTGTTAGGTGCGGCCGCCCAGCTGGGTATTTTTTTAACCTTCATGGGCTCACTTTGGTTGGGTTTTAATCTTCCGGAGGCCGGATCGATTGGAATTATTGGAGGCGCCGATGGCCCCACTGCCATATTCTTGTCTTCCAAGTTGGCCAATGGGGGTATTGTAAACGGTGTGAAAACCATGAATCTGATTGGTCCTATTGCAGTGGCTGCTTATTCGTATATGGCTTTGGTGCCCGTAATTCAGCCTCCGGTGATGCGTTTGTTGACTACCAAAAGCGAAAGGCTGATCCGTATGAAACCGCCCAGGGCCGTCAGTAAAACCGAAAAAATTATTTTCCCTGTTATGGCCCTTATTTTAACCACTTTTATTTCCCCGGGGGCGTTGCCTTTGTTGGGGATGCTGTTTTTTGGTAATTTACTAAAAGAGAGTGGTGTCACCAAACGGTTGGCCGATACGGCACGCACTTCATTAATCGATATTGTTACCATTCTTTTAGGATTAACCGTGGGGGCTTCTACCCAGGCTGATGTATTTCTTACCAACGAGTCAATTTTGATTTTTGTTTTGGGTGCCATGTCGTTTGTGGTGGCCACTGCCGGAGGTATTATTTTTGCCAAAGTAATGAACTTATTTTCGTCTGCCGACAATAAAATTAATCCGCTTATTGGGGCAGCCGGCGTATCGGCGGTGCCCGACAGTGCCAGGGTAGTACAAACCGAAGGCTTGCGTTACGATAGCTCCAATCATTTACTCATGCATGCCATGGCACCCAATGTAGCCGGTGTGATTGGCTCGGCGGTGGCAGCCGGAATTATGATGAGTTTTTTGATGTAGTTTTTGATCGGTTCGGCTTGCCTGACAAAAAATGCAAATTTTTTAAAGAGGTGCGCTGTTTTCATCTTTTTTCTTACCTTTGAATAATAATAAAAAAAGAAAGATAGATGCTCATTATAGGAATTGCCGGCGGGAGTGGATCGGGAAAAACAACGGTTGTCCGTAAAATTATTCATGCGTTGCCAAAGGAAGCAGTTGCCGTCATTTCACAAGATTCGTATTACTATGACAATGGTCATTTGAGTCAGGAAGAAAAGCTGAAAATTAACTTCGACCATCCCAATTCCATCGAATGGCCCTTGTTGATCGACCATATTCATCAACTTCAACAAGGAAAGTCGGTTGAGATGCCCATTTATTCCTATGTTACCTGTGCCCGGGCCAAAGAGACGCAAACAGTGAAACCGAAACCGGTGATTATTGTTGAGGGAATACTGATCCTTACCCGTCCTGAGCTTCGTGAATTGATGGATGTCAAGCTTTTTGTTTCTACCGATAGCGATGAAAGGTTGATGCGTATTATCCGGCGCGATATTCAGGAAAGAGGCAGGAATTACGATGATGCACTGACGCATTATGCTACTTTTGTAAAACCCATGCATCAACAATTTATTGAACCCACCAAACTTTTTGCCGATGTCATAATCCCTGAAGGGGGACAAAATAAGGTGGCCATCGATATGGTGGTATCCCGGATTAAACTAAATCTCGATCAAACCTAATACAAACCCTATGAAAGTGCATCCCCTTTCCATTCGTTTCGCCTCATGGCTGCTGTTGCCTGGCCTTTTGTTCTTTGCTATGTCCTGTAATAAGAAGCCGGTCAATCCGGTTCCAACCGATCAATGGACCTACTATAAAGCAGGGGCTGATAAATTGGCTAGCAACGAAATTACCTGCATGACGAAGGATGAAATCGGGAATATCTGGATCGGTA
>CBETNY010000280.1:0-3323 GCA_965537275.1 uncultured bacterium
TTCCTCAATTTCAATCGTTAATTATTCATTTTTCATTTTACACTTTTCATTTTAATGTTGTACTTGCGGCAGGGGGCGCAGCGGCATCCCGGGCCATGAGGGGCTGATGTGGAGCAGGCCGGCGACGGCGACCGGAGGAAGCCAGTGGCCGGCCGTTGCGTAACACAGCCCGGAAGGGCCCGGATATAGCGGAGCACCCGGCAGCCGCCCAAAAAAAGGTCGGCTATCCGGTGAAAAGAACTGAAACAGGAAGCCCAAATTTTCTTAATTTAGCCCATCGCAACCCAATAAAAGAATGTAAAAATGGAAAAGAAAAAATTTGCAGTGGTGCTGTCAGGCTGCGGCGTTTATGACGGTGCCGAAATTCATGAGGCCACCATGACCATGTTGTCGATTGTAGAAGCCGGTGCGGAATATCAATGTTTTGCGCCTGATATTCCTCAATATCACGTGATTAACCACCTTACAGGTGAGGAAATGGACGAAAGTAGAAATGTGTTGGTTGAATCGGCACGCATTGCACGGGGTGCCATTAAAGCCCTGAGTGAATTTAAGGCGTCGGATTATGATGCACTTATTTTTCCGGGTGGTTTTGGTGCGGCCAAAAACTTATCGACGGTGGCTTTTGATGGGGCTGATGCCACAGTAAACCCCGAAGTGGAAGATGTTATTAAACAGATGCTGGCGGTGCATAAACCCATCGGTGCGCTGTGTATTTCGCCTGCTGTGGTAGCGAAAGTAATTCAAGGTGTGGAAGTGACCATTGGCAATGACCAGGGAACCATTGAGGCCATTGAAAAAATGGGAAGCAAGCACCGGGTAACGACCCACGGTCAGGTGGTGCACGACCACAAATACAACGTCTTTACAACGCCGTGTTACATGCTTGATGCCACCATTATGGATATTAAAGAAGATGCCGGTGTTGTGGTCGCCGAGATGATGAAAGCGATGGAATAGGTTGGGGCGTTTTGGTTAAAGATGGTTGCCGGACGAGGGTGACGCAAGGATGAGATGTTTTGCCGTAAGCGGGGATTTGCAGTTGCAAGTCTTTGTTTAACAGTGTGGTGTGCTTTGGAATAAATATGAAATCGATGAATAGAATTTGTACGCTTTTTAATATACGATACCCTGTTATTCAGGGGGGGATGATTTGGTGTAGTGGTTGGGAACTGGCTGCTGCGGTGAGCAATGCCGGCGGTCTTGGGCTTATCGGTGCGGGGTCGATGCATCCGGAAACACTGGCCATACACATTCGCAAATGTAAAAATGCCACCCGGAAACCTTTTGGGGTGAATATTCCGCTTTTGTATCCTCAAACCGATGAGCTGGTGGAGTTGGTTGTTCGTGAAAAAGTCCCCATTGTTTTCACTTCGGCCGGTAACCCGAAGAAATACACCGGTTTTTTAAAAGAGCAGGGGATTAAGGTGGTGCATGTGGTAGCCAATAAAAAGTTTGCTTTGAAAGCCGTGGAGGCCGGTGTGGATGCGATAGTGGCAGAGGGATTTGAGGCGGGAGGTCACAATGGTTATGAAGAGACTACCACCCTGGTGATGATCCCCATGATTCGGGAGGTGGTGGATATTCCGTTGATTGCCGCCGGAGGTATTGGATCGGGCAAAGCCATTTATGCCGCCATGGCCCTGGGTGCCGATGGGGTGCAAATCGGCAGCCTTTTTGCGGCTTCGGCAGAATCGTCGGCACATCCGGCTTTCAAAAACGAAATTGTGCGCGCCAACGATGGGGATACCTATTTGGCCCTCAAATCGCTGGTACCTGTCCGGTTGATTAAAAATGCCTTTTTTCAGCGTATCCATCAGGCTGAACAAAGCGGGGCCGACAAAGAAACACTGCAGGCATTGCTGGGAAAAGGACGAGCCAAAAAGGGCATGTTTGAAGGAGATGTTGAGGAGGGTGAACTTGAAATTGGCCAGGTAGCCGGTTTAATACATGCCATCAGGCCGGTGAGTGAAATTATGCAGGAAATTGTGGCTGATTTTAATGCGACGGCCGAAAGAAATTCGTTTCTACGTTTTTGATATTTAGAATGTTTTAAAAATAATATTTTGTAGGTTTGTTGACAGACAATAACAGCAAAACATAAACGATATGAACTTTGAATTTACCGAAGAGCAGTTGATGATTCAACAAGCCGCCCGCGATTACGCCCAGCGGGAATTAATCCAGGACGTATTAGAGAGAGATGAAAAAGCCGAATATCCCACACGGCATGTGAAAAATCTGGCTGAGCTGGGGTTTTTAGGGATGTTGGTTCCCCCGGAGTATGATGGGAGCGGTATGGATACGGTATCGTATGTGTTGGCCATGGAAGAAATTGCAAAAGTTGATTCATCGGTGGCCGTGATTATGTCGGTAAACAACTCATTGGTATGTTATGGGCTGAACCGGTTTGCCAACGAAGCACAAAAGCAAAAGTATTTGCGTCCTTTGGCACGTGGTGAAAAGATTGGTGCTTTTTTATTATCCGAACCCGAGGCCGGTTCGGACGCCACCCATCAGCACACTAAAGCCGAAGACAAAGGCGATTATTATTTGTTGAACGGCACCAAGAATTGGATTACCAATGGAGGTACCGCTTCTACCTATATTGTGATGGCACAGACTCATCCCGATAAAAAACACCGTGGCATTAACGCATTTATTGTGGACAGAAATACACCGGGGATTACCGTAGGCCCTCATGAAGATAAAATGGGTATGCGCAGCTCTGATACCCATTCGGTGATGTTTACCGACGTGAAAGTACCCAAAGAAAACCGCATTGGAGAAGATGGGTTTGGCTTTAAATTTGCCATGTTGGTGCTCGAAGCCGGACGCATTGGGATTGCCGCTCAAGCTTTGGGCATTGCCTCCGGGGCTTTTGAAAGAGCCACTGCTTATGCCAAAGAGCGGAAAGCCTTCGGTACCGAAATTGCCAACCATCAATCGGTGGCCTTTAAATTGTCGGATATGGCTGTGAAAATTGAAAATGCCCGTAACCTCTGTTTAAAAGCCGCCTGGTTAAAAGACAACCATCAACCGGTTACGGTAGCCAGCGCCATGGCCAAGCAATATGCTGCCGATATTGCCATGGAAGTGACTACCGAAGCGGTGCAAATTCACGGTGGGTATGGTTATGTGAAAGAATATCATGTGGAACGACTGATGCGTGAAGCCAAGCTGACACAAATTTACGAAGGAACTTCCGAGGTGCAAAAAATTATCATTTCAAGGGCTGTGTTGAAGGGGTAATTTGTGGGGGAAGCGTAAAATTATATTTTGGCTTTGAATTTATACCTGTTTCCAATGGCACACTATGCCCG
>CBETNY010000281.1:0-3320 GCA_965537275.1 uncultured bacterium
ACCAAATGAAATATCATCCGGCAATTCGTTGATGTCGTCCACATGGTGCGGAAAATGTTTTTTCAAATGTTTTCCTGCTTCCGTAATTCCGTAAACGAGTCCCTCCACAAATTGGTTTTGTTTAAATTTCTGTGCCATCTCCGCTTTGATATCATCCCAAAATGTGGGAGGAACCACTGCATTGATACCGGCGTCACCGATAATGGCAAATTTATGACTCTGCACTGCCAGATAAAACAAAACGCCATTTCGTAACTCGGTTTTATCCATTTTTAGCTTATTAAATAAAAATGCAGCCCGGTCGAGAACTTCGCCTTTGCATACCGATTCGATGTGTACCCTGATTTCACCCGAGGTATCCAATTCTGCCATCAGAATGGCCTGTGTAATTTTATCCTGCTCCTCTTTGGTAAAGAAACGCTTGGCGGTTGGACTCATGATTTTGATTGTATTTGGGTTAAAATTTTACTTCGGGGGCTTTTTCAGCACCTTTTTGTGCTTTAAAATAGGGCATCTCTTTAAATCCAAACATGTTGGCCAGCATGTTTTTCGGGAAGGTTTTGACGTAAGTATTGTATGATTGTGTCATTTGATTGAAACGGCGACGTTCGGTAGCAATCCGGTTTTCGGTACCTTCAAGCTGCGCTTGCAATTCCAAAAAATTCTGGTTGGCCTTTAAGTCGGGATAACGTTCAACCACCACCATCAACCGGGATAAAGCCGAAGACAATCCCTCCTGGGCTTGTTGGAAATTTTGTAATGCTTTGGGGTTTAACTGACCGGCATCTACATTCACGGAAGTAGCTTTGGCACGGGCTTCGATAACTCCCTGCAGGGTCTCTTTTTCGTGGGTGGCATAACCTTTTACGGTGTTCACAAGGTTAGGAATCAGGTCGGCACGCCTTTGATAAACATTTTCTACTTGCGACCATTGGGCTTTGACAGCTTCCTGCCGGCTCACCATGTCGTTGTAAGTTCCTTTGAACCAGCTGTATGCCAGTACAATAAAAATAACAATTAGGGCAATAATAATCCAGGACTTTTTCATCTTTTAAAAATTTTAAAGGGCTAATTTATAAATAATTTTCTATGTTTAAGATTTATGATTGAATGGGTAATCGAATTGATAGAGAAAAACATAGCGTATGGAAAGAAATTCCATACGCTATGCAAACGTTGTAAATCTGATTATTCCACCATGCTTACACTGCGTTTTACAAATTCGTCCAACTCTTTTCCTTTGAGCAGGTTTTTCGACAAACGGGCCAAATCGTAAATTTGCCGAATAAGTTGGTCTTGCTTTGATTCGTCTTCTTCAGCAACAATTTTGTCCACCAGGGGATTGTTGGTGTTAACCACCAGGTTATAGGTGTCGGGTAAGCTACCCATGCCCATCATCGGACTGCCGCCAATGGCTTCCATATCTTTCATGCGGCGCATAAACTCGTTTTGAATGATGGTAACGGGCATATCGTTTTCGCTAAGATTTTCAAAACTTACTTCGAATTGTTTGCTGTCGATGTTGCGTTCAAAGGCTTTCTTTAATGCCTCTTTCTGCTTGTCGTCAAGTTTTGAAGGGGCTTCCTCTTCCTTCACAATCAATTTGTCAATGGTATTTGAATCGACCCGTGCAAAAACGGTATCACTGAGTTTTTGTTCCAGTGTATTAATAAAATGAGGATCCAGCACGCCGTCCATCATCAAAACATCATACCCCCGCTCTTTTGCATTCTGGATATAGCTGTATTGTTCGTCTTGGTTGGTGGCATAGAGGTACACCAGTTTTTTATCCTTGTCCTTCTGGGTTTTTTCGATTTGCTTTTTGTACTCATCGAGGGTGAAATATTTGCCGTCGGTATTTTTGAAAAGGACAAATTTTTCAGCCTTTTCATAGAATTTGGGTTCCGAGATCATCCCGTATTCGATGAAAATTTTAATATCATCCCATTTTTCTTCAAAACCTTTGCGGTCGTTTTTAAAGATTTCGGTCAACTTGTCGGCCACTTTTCGCGTGATGTAGCTCGAAATCTTTTTCACATTTTGATCGCTTTGCAGGTACGAACGGCTCACATTTAAGGGAATGTCGGGCGAGTCGATCACGCCATGTAAAAGGGTAAGAAACTCAGGGACAATTCCTTCCACCGAATCAGTAACAAATACCTGGTTGCTGTAAAGCTGAATTTTATTGCGTTGCAATTCATAATCCTTTTTCACCTTGGGGAAGTAAAGAATTCCGGTGAGGTTAAAGGGATAATCCACATTCAGGTGAATTTGGAAAAGAGGATCTTCAAAAGTATAAGGATACAACTCTTTGTAAAAAGCTTTGTACTCTTCTTCGGTGGCTTCCGAAGGTGCTTTTTTCCAAAGGGGGTTCGGGTTGTTAATGATTTTGGGTTTCTGAACCTCTTTGGTTTTCGGGTTGCCGTCTTTGTCTTTTTCGCCTTCGATGGGTTCGTGGACAGTTTCCATCCCGAATTGAATCGGAACAGGTAAAAATTTACAGTATTTGGTCAGCAATTCGTTGATTTTGTAATCTTCCAAAAAGTCCGAATTTTCTTTGTCGATGGTTAAAATGACCTCTGTTCCACGGTCTTTTTTATCGGTTTCTTCCATGATGTATTCGGGACTTCCGTCACATTCCCAGCGTACGGCTTTGGTGGAGCCTCCTTTTTTGTAAGTTTTGCTCCTGATTTCCACCTTTTCGGAAACCATAAAGGCAGAATAAAATCCCAGTCCGAAGTGACCGATAATGGCATTTTGTTCGGCTTCGGTTTTTGTTTTAAATTTTTTCACAAACTCTTCGGCGCTTGAAAAGGCAATTTGGTTGATATATTTGTCAACCTCGTCGGCAGTCATGCCAATGCCCCGGTCGCGCACGGTGAGCGTTCTTTTCTTTTTGTCCACCTCAACATGAATGGTTAAATCGCCCAGTTCATCTTTTACTTTACCCATCGAGGACAAAGTTTTGAGCTTTTGGGTGGCATCTACGGCATTCGAAACCAGCTCTCTGAGAAAAATTTCATGATCGGAATAAAGAAATTTTTTAATGATCGGAAAAATATTTTCTGTTTGAATTCCGATTTTACCTTTCTGTACTGTCATATCTGTATTGCTTTAAATTATGATTCACTTTGAATGGGCTGTTAAATCAAAGGCTGTGCCAAGGAAATACGGGTGACAATTTGTCCATGACAGGTTTCTTATTCTGAATTGAAAATCAGAAGATGAATGATACCGTCGAGAAGTTTGCCGGATTGTGTTTTTTTGGGAGATTCGATGCTTTGTAATGCTCAAGATGACTCCGGTTGGGTAGTAAATCA
>CBETNY010000282.1:0-3314 GCA_965537275.1 uncultured bacterium
TTTTAGCATTTTTCTTTGGCCCAATGACTTTTAACTTTAAACAACTTCTATTGATTCATTATTTCATATTTTAATTATTCATTTTGCATTTTTCATTTTTAATTATTTGTAGAGCCATGGCGCTTGAAGGTATTTCACTCAGGCACATAACGTTTCTGTTATTATTTCTTTGCAATTCGCGAATTTTCCGAAAGGGTTTTATTAAGGAGGCTTCTACTTAATTTGTTCATTCAGAGAGTTTTTATATTTTTACCCCATCATTTGAATCATCCACATCATGAAACTATACGAAACCAAAGGGGTTCAAACCCTCTGCCATCTTTTTGACCGAGCAGAAGAAAAATGGGAAAGTGAAGCCTTTATCAAATTGTTAGCCGAAATCCTGGTAATCGCCTTCCTGGGCAGTTTACTACTCATCTTTTTAAGAAATTTCGGTTATCTCTCATGGAAAATCATACCCATGAATCCGTTTAAATCCATTGAGATGGCTTTTACTTTGTTGCTGTTTTTCGAAGTCATTGCCCTGGTATTTTCCCTCGTGAAATCAGTGTCAAAGTCCATGGAAATTCAGCTGCAAATTCTGTCGCTCATTCTTTTGCGCGATGCCTTTAAGTTGTTTGGTTCCTTTCCCGAAAATTTTACATGGTCACTCATCGAGCACCAGGTTATTTTTATGTTTGTGGATGCATTTGGCGCCCTGCTTATTTTTGCGGCCATCATTTTTATCCGGAAATACGACCAACACCATTCAATCTGTAACACCATTGATAAACAAAAATCATTTGTAAGTGTCAAAAAAATCATTGCGCTTCTTTTAATGACCGTTTTTTTGGTGATGATTGGGTTTGATATCACCTATTTTTTTCTACAAAAACACACGTTTAATTTTTTTCATCTGTTTTTTACTTTGTTAATTTTCAACGACATCCTGATGGTATTGATTTCCATGCGCTACAGCGGGTCGTACCGGATTCTATTCCGCAATTCGGGATATGCGTTGGCTACCATCACCATGCGACTGGCATTGGAGTTGCCCCAACCTTACAATGTGGTGGTAGGATTGGGTGCAGCAGTGTTTGTTTTTAGCCTTGTGATTACCTATAACCGGATTCCTCTTCCTTACGGAGAAGAGGAAAAAGCTTAAAAATTCGTTTATTTTTGCAACCGCAAATGAATACTAATTTTTTATGAAGAAAAGGATCGATCAAAAACAAATTGAGGCGTGGAACACACAGCTTCAGGACGCTGAACCCAAAGAAATCATTCGGTTTTTTCTGAACTATTTTAATGAGAAAATTGCTTTTTCATCAAGCCTGGGTTTAGAAGATCAGGTAATTACTCATATGATAAGCCAAATTGACCGAAGTGCTACTATTTTTACCTTGGATACCGGACGTTTGTTTCCCGAAACCTACGACTTAATTGACCGTACTGCGAAAAAATATAACATAAAAATCAAAGTATATTTTCCTGATCCAAACGATGTGGAGCCGATGGTTCAGGAAAAAGGGATCAACTTGTTTTATGACAACATCGAAAATCGAAAATTATGCTGTCATAACCGGAAAATAAAACCCCTTATGCGGGCGCTGAAGCCTTTGGACGCATGGATTACCGGGCTAAGGCGTGAGCAATCGGTAACCCGCGTCAATTTACAAGCGGTTGAATGGGACGAAAACAACGGTCTTTTAAAAATCAACCCGCTGATTAATTGGAGTGAAACACAGGTTTGGAATTATATCAGTGAACACAAAGTACCTGTCAATCCATTACATAAAAAAGGCTTTGCCAGTATTGGTTGTCAGCCTTGTACACGGGCCATTCAAGAAGGCGAAGACGTGCGGGCCGGTCGATGGTGGTGGGAAAATCCCGAAACCAAAGAGTGTGGTCTTCACAAAAGATAATCGAACCCTTGCCGGCACCAAAAACCATAAACCGTCAGATTCTACAACTGGCACTTCCCAACATCATCACCAACCTGACGGTTCCCCTGTTGGGGATGGCCGATTTTGCCCTTATGGGTCATCTTAAGGCCGACAGCACCCTTTACGTTGGTGCCATCGCCTTGGGAACCACCATTTTTAATGTACTTTATATGAGCCTGGGGTTTCTTCGCATGGGTACCAGCGGATTTACAGCACAGGCCTTCGGTGCCAAAAACCGCCAAAATATGCAATTGGGATTACAACGATCGCTGCTGGTAGCTTTCATGTTGGCCGGTGGATTGCTGTTGTTTCAATATCCCATTCAATGGATTGCCTTTAAACTGCTTGATGGAAGTCAGGAGGTGAAAGAGCTGGCACGCCAATATTTTTACATCCGTATTCTGGCAGCACCGGCTACCCTGGCCCTCTATAGCTTTTACGGCTGGTTTTTGGGCATGCAAAATGCAAAAATCCCCATGACGATTGCCATTGTGGTCAATTCGGTCAATATTGTACTGAATTTTGTGTTTGTTTACGGTTTTCATATGAATTCCAACGGAGTGGCACTTGCCAGCGTAATTGCTCAATATTCAGGGTTGGCACTGGCCTTTTACTTCTTAAAAAGAAAATACAAACCGCTGACAAAAATACTCTCACGAAGCATTATCATGCAAAAAGAGGGCATCCTGGCATTTTTCAGGTTAAACGGCGACATCTTTATCCGTACCCTCCTGCTTATTTTTGCGCTCTCATTTTTTACCAGTCAATCCGCACGACTTGGAAACAATACATTGGCTGTTAATTCACTACTTTTTCAGTTTTTCTTCTTCTTTTCCTATTTTGCCGATGGTTTTGCCTATGCAGGAGAAGCCCTGACAGGAAAAGCGAAAGGAGCCCATTCGCTGAGTCAGCTCAAACGCACCATTCGACAGCTATTTCTTTGGGGTATGGGGATTGCCCTACTCACCAGCGCAACTTATCTGATTGGCTTGAAGTTTTTTATGCATATCATGACCAACAATTCAGAACTTTTAGCGCTGGCAAAAAACTATTACTTCTGGGTGGTGCTGCTTCCCATCACGAGCCTTGCCGCTTTTATTTGGGATGGTGTGTATGTGGGCGTCACCGCCTCAAAAGCCATGCGAAATACCATGGTGATTGCCTCACTCTTTGTGTTTTTACCGGCCTTTTATCTCTCTTTTCCCTCGTTGCACAATCATGGACTTTGGCTCGCACTTCATCTTTTCATGCTCAGCAGAGGACTCAGCATGTGGTTGTGGGCACCGAAAGCCATTTACCGGTTTTTCTAATGGCTGTGTTGAAGATATAGACGAAACAGCTTCCATAACCATTCCAAATTCAATATCTTTTCGTTAAGCTTGTTTAAAG
>CBETNY010000283.1:0-3307 GCA_965537275.1 uncultured bacterium
GAGTCAATAAAGAATAAAACTTATCCTTGTGAGTAATTTTAATTTTCAACAGGCCCTATGATGATGACAAAAAGCAGTGCGGTTTTCATCGTGACATTCATCACATTTTCCCACCTAAAGGCTTCATCCCACTTAATGCACCTCTTGCATCATTTTATCGCGACGTGCTTTAAACTCTGAACCCGGTTTCCAATTCGGAAAATCCTTTTGTTGGGCCAGATTTAATCCCAAACGGACAAAAAGCCGGGTATCCTGCACCAGGCCGGCTGCATCGTCGGACGAATGATACTCATCACTGGGTTGATGATAATGGTGTTTCCAATAATCATTCACATGGGCAGCTGTCCATGCTTTCCCCTTTGTGGCCGATTCGGTCCAGCCTTTGCAAAACAGCGAAGGCACCCCGTATTTAGCAAAGCTGAAATGGTCGGAGCGAAAATACATGCCATTTTCAGGATGGGGTTCTTCCACCACGTACCGCCCCTGTGCTTTTGCCAAGGTCTTCACTTCATCATCCAGATCGGATTGTCCATAGCCGGTGATGGTCACGTCTTTCATTTTTCCCATGGGGATAAAGAGCTCGTAGTTGATATCCGCTACCGTTTTATTTAAGGGAAATACCGGATGGGTTACATAATATTCGGAGCCCAACAAACCCTCTTCTTCTGCCGTAACAGCCAAAAACACAATCGTTCGTTTCAGTTTAAAATCCAGTTTGGAAAAGACTTTTGCTGTTTCAAGTAAGCAAGCCAAAGGATATCCGTTATCATCTCCGCCATTGTAGATGGAATCGCCATTAATCTTGGGACCAATCCCAAAATGATCCCAGTGGGCGGTATAAATCACGCATTCATCGGCACGTTCGCCTCCGGGCAACATGGCCATAACATTATGAGAAGTATCATAACGCAATTGATTATTAATTTCCAGGCTAACGGTAGCATTCAATGGAACCGCTTGGAAGTCCGGTTTCAAGGCAGCTGCGGAAAGTTTATTATAATCGAGCCCTGCTTTGGCAAACAGTTTACGGGCAGCATCTGTGGTAAGCCATCCTTCAAAAGCACAACGGGAAAGATTCTTATCTTTTGCACGAAGCAACAAGCTGGCGTTTTGAGCCCCATTGCGCAAAACAGTCCAGGGATAACCCGCCGGACCGGTTTCATGAATCACAATTACCCCTTTGGCTCCCTGCCGCGCAGCCTCTTCATATTTGTAGGTCCAACGGCCGTAATAGGTCATGGTTTTGCCTTTAAATAAAGTAGTGTCGTGCAAAACATAACCGGGATCGTTCACCAGCATAATCACCGTTTTGCCTTTGACATCCAGATTTTTATAATCGTTCCAATGGTATTCGGGAGCCACAATTCCATACCCCACAAACACCATGGGCGAATGCTTTACTTCCACTTTTTCAACCATACGCCTCGTGGTGGCCACGTATTCATCAAGATATCGCAAGTTGAGTGGTCCATTCTTGGTGACAATTTTCATTTTTTTGGAGGGATTTGCCTTGAGTTCAACCATGGGTACATCCTGGAAATAACTACCATGATTGGCCGGTTTCAATCCCAACTTTTCAAAGGCGTTTTTCAGGTAATGGATGGTTTTGTCCTCTCCTTTGGTGAAGGGTTTTCGTCCCATAAATGCATCGGATGCCAAAATGGAATCGTGTTGTTTGATATCCTGAGCCTGTATACTTTGCAAAGCTTTTTCAACACGGATATTGTAGGTATTACATGAGAAAAGAAAAGAGATAAGAAACAGCAGACCGATGAAGCGTGAAAATTTTTTCATAATACTTTATTTTAAAGATTATTTGAATAGAAGATGGAAATGATCATAACCAAAGATAGAAAATTTTATTCATGGTAATACACCCGCTTTACCCGTCGCGAAATACGACTGAGTACTTCATAAGGAATGGTATCGGCGGCTGCGGCAAGTTCATCCACCGGATGGTCGGCGTTAAAAACCACGACGGAATCGCCTTCTTTCACGTTTATGTCTGACACATCAATCATACACATATCCATACAGATGTCGCCGACAATGGGTGCAGGTTTTCCATTCACCCATAAAGAAAAATTGCCATTACCCAACCTACGTAACAAACCGTCGGCATAACCTACTGAAACCGTGGCAATTTTCATATCGCTACGAGCGATGAAAGCACGGTTATAACCCACCGACTCTCCCGATTTAATTTCTTTTACTTGTGTTATTTCAGTTCGCAAAGACGTAACGGGCTTTAGTTTCCTTGCAGTCTCTTCATCCGGGGAGATACCGTAAAGACCAATGCCCAACCGAACCATATCGAACTGGGCATCAGGAAAACGGACGATCCCGGATGAATTGAGCAAATGCATCATCACCGGATGCCCGATGGCTTCGCGGAGCTGGTGTGCCATACTTTTAAAAGCCATAATTTGTTCCCGCGTAAAATCATCAAGACCCGGTTTATCACTACCCACCAAATGCGAAAAGACCGATTGAACATAAATCAGCTGGTTTCGTTTTAATCGGGTAATCAGCTCCGGGAGGTCTTCTTTTACAAAACCCAGCCGGTGCATCCCCGTATCCACTTTAATATGAATCTTCACCGGTTTATTTTGGGGCAGAGCATTTCGCCGGATCGCTTTTTCGAGCATGTTTAAAGCCCGAAAGCTAAAAACCTCCGGTTCAAGCTGATGCTTAATCATCACCTCAAAAGCATACTCTTCGGGGTTCATCACCATGATGGGCAGATTAATCCCTGCTTTGCGCAATTCAACTCCTTCGTCGGCATACGCCACCGCCAAATAATCAACCTGATGAAACTGCAGGATATTGGCAATCTCAAAACTTCCGCTGCCGTACGAAAAAGCTTTCACCATGGCCATCAACCGGGTGGATCGATGCAATTTTGACCTGAAATAATTAAGGTTATCCACCATGGCACTCAGGTTGATTTCAAAGACAGTTTCATGCACTTTCTGTTGCAATAACCTGTTGATTCGTTCGAACTCAAAAATTCGGGCACCCTTCAGCAAGATGGTTTGGTTTCGCAAAGTCGAAAGAGAAAAGCCGTGAATAAAGGCTTCGGTACTCGGGAAAAAAGCCTTTTCCATTTCGAACAACTCAGCCTGACGCGAAATGACAGGGCCGATACCGATGAGCTTGTGAACTCCCTTTTGCTTAAGAAGCCGGGCCACATCACGATACAGATCGATATCACTTCTCCCCGACTGAAGAATATCGGATAAGATCACCACTTTTTCCAGGTGCTGGTTTTGTTGTTCCATAAAATCGAGGGCAATACTCAACGAAT
>CBETNY010000284.1:0-3284 GCA_965537275.1 uncultured bacterium
GGAGCTGTGGGTTGATTTATAACAATGACAAAAGAAACCTGTCCGTCTTTTTGAGAATTTAGCCAAATATCTCCCCCCATGATTACTGGTTTCTTTTTTTGTAATTTTGAAAATAAAAGCATTATGAAAAAGTTCACTTTTCATCTTATCGCGGTAGTGATTGGCTTTTCACTTTTAAGTTGTTACCACCCACAAACTGCTACAGGCACAAAAAAAGCAACCCCCAACACCAAAGCAATCGTTAAATCCGTTTTGGTAAAAGCCGACACCATTTTCCATTTTGAAAATGATGCTGTTGGAAAATCACCTGTCGGATGGACAGCCTATTTAACCGGCCGTGGTAAGCCCTGTAAATGGGAAGTCCGCAATGATGCAGGCAATAAAGTGCTGGCACAGGTTTCTCAAGAACAGGAGGATTACCGTTTCAACATCATGGTAAACGATGGCCTATCCTATAAAGACGTGACTATTTCAGTGAAATTTAAAGGCGTTACCGGCAAAAATGATCAGGGTGGAGGACCTGTGTGGCGTTTTCAGGATGCCGACAATTACTATGTGGTACGCGCCAATCCGCTGGAAAACAATTTTCGTTTATATAAAGTGGTGAACGGTGATAGGCGCATGCTGAAAAGTGCCCGTCTCAATATTGAAACAGGAAAATGGTACACACTGAAAGTTATAATGAAAGGAAACCGGATTACCTGCTATTTTGATGGTAAACCGGAGCTGGAAACAACTGATGACACCTTTCTGCAAGCCGGGAAAACCGGACTTTGGACCAAATCGGATGCCGTCACTTATTTTGACGAATTTAAACTAAGCATCCCTACACCCGAACAGGATTAAAGTATAAATTCCACCTTTCCCGATTGGACATCATACATGGCACCATACAAGCCAATCTTTTCCTGGGAAATCATTTCATTCAATATCGGACTTTCTTTACGGATACCTTCCATGGACTGTTTTACATTTTCACGGGCCACGCGGTTCACAAAATCGGTATTTGAGGAATTACGTGCCACCCCCACCGGAGTTTTTACCAAATTCATTGCCGGCTCAATTTTTTTTAGCAAACCGGTCAGGTTCCCCATTTCCACATGGTCGCATGCTCCTTTTACAGCACCACACGAGGTATGCCCCAGCACCAAAATCAGTTTGGCTCCGGCCACTTTACAGGCATATTCCAAACTACCCAGCACATTTTCGCTCAACACATTTCCGGCAATGCGTACATTAAAAACATCGCCAATCCCCTGATCAAAAATAATTTCGGTAGGCAGACGCGAATCGATACATCCCAAAATAACGGCATAAGGAAACTGTCCTTCAGCGGTTTCACGACGTTGTACTTTAAAATCGCGGTGTATCAGCTCATGTGAAATAAAGCGCTTATTCCCTTCGCGCAACAAGTTCAAAGCATCTTCAATGCTTAATGATTTTTGGCTTTCTGCATTATGTGTCTTTGTCATTTTGTCTCTTTTTATTATTCGTTTTTCCTTTAAGATGCAGCTTCTTTATTCAACAGCTCATCTTCCAACCAATTAGCACATTGTTCTATCGAGTCGAAACAATGCTCTTCGGGCACCAGTTCGGGTACCAATTTAATCTTCCGAAACATTTCATCGGGCTGTCCATGCAGGTCGGTTAAAACCACCTCCACATTCTGTTGACGGACACTCAGGATAAACTCCTCCATGGCATAAAGTCCGGATTGATCCACATACGGAACTTTATCCATCCGAATCACAATCACATCAGTGCCCTCTAACGAACTTATCATATCCTGAAATCCCGAAGCAAACCCAAAAAAGAGCGGACCATCCAGATGCTTTATCATCACTCGGTTGCCCATTTTTTCAACAATTTCTTTTTCGTCGTCCCAGCTAATCTCGGGTGAAAACTTCTTGAGAGGAGCAACGGTACTTCGATCCTCGATAATGGTAGCGATGTTCTTCATAAACAACAACGACGCCAAAACCATCCCCACACCCACAGCCACCAGCAAATCGACAAAAACTGTTAACAAAAGCACCAAAATCAGCACAACGGCATCGGAACGAGGAATTTTGCGCAAATGCATGATCCCTTTATAATCAATAATTCCAATTCCAACCGTAATCAGAATCCCGGCCAAAACAGCATTGGGAATCTGCCCAACCAATGAACCCAATCCCAGCAAAACAGCTAGCAAAAGTAATCCGGCAATAACTCCTGAAAGGCGTAAGCGTCCACCCGACTTGATGTTGATGACCGTTCGCATGGTAGCACCGGCGCCGGGAAGTCCGCCAATGAGGGCAGCAGCCATATTTCCAATCCCCTGCCCCATCAATTCACGATTACTGTTGTGCCGGGTTTTGGTCATGTTATCAGCCACCACAGAGGTTAACAACGAATCGATGGATCCCAAAGCTGCCAAAGTCAATGCATATTCAAGAACAACCAACATTTGTTTATAATTGGTGAATACTTCCATAAACCCCAACTGAAGCTGGGGAAGCCCCGTAGGGATGGGCCCCTCTGAATTAATTTTAAAGAAGCTTTTGTCCGGTAAAAAATAAAAGGCCAAAGCCGAAACCACTATCAAGGCAACCAAAGTAGCCGGGATTTTCTTTGTAAAGCGAGGTAACAGGTATATAAACAATATGGTAAGCACAGCAATACCTATCGATAGATAATTTACCTGCTCAGGAATCAAATGTAAGGAAGACAGGGTGGCAAAAGCTCCACCGGAAGGGGTTCGAATACCAAAAAAAGGAAATATCTGAGCAATAATGATAATCACCCCAATCCCACTCATAAAACCTGAAACCACGGGATAAGGAATATATTTTATGTATTTGCCAAGCCGAAGCAGGCCAAAAATCACCTGAAGCAAACCGGCCAGCAAAAAGGTTGCAAAAACCATGGGTAAAGCTTGCTGAAGGCTACCAGCATAACGTATCGCATCGGTAATAATAACAGCGGAAACAACAGTCATGGGAGCCGTGGGACCACTAATTTGTGTTTTGGTTCCACCAAATATAGCAACCATCACACCCAAAACAATGGAACCGTACAATCCTGCAATGGCTCCCAGTTCGGTTTGCTCACCAAAAGCCAGCGACAAAGGCAAAGCTACCACACCGGCGGTTATTCCGCCAAAGAGATCCCCTTTAATATTGGAAAATTCTCTTTTAAAAAAATTATTTATCATAGGCTCTAAAATATCCGGGAGAGTGTTTGTCCCCCAATAGCTACTTCATTTTCAAACAACAAAAATACAAAAAATATCTAATTTATAA